>NZ_JAIVFR010000063.1 GCF_020829685.1 Nostoc sp. CHAB 5715
AAATTGGGTGGACTTGTACGATAGCCTCAAAGAGAAAAAGTAAGTCCAATCCTTTTGTTCGCGGATGTTTTACGCGAACAAAATTTTCTTTGTTTTACCTCTACTTCTCCTTAACCGAGCAGTATTGAGTACTAGCGCTTCATATCCCTTAGTAAGTGCTTTAATTTGCTGCAAGATATCAGATGGTAATAGATAAGTTTTACCGTCTAAAGTTATTCGTTGCCGTGGTGTAAAAGTCATAATTTTTATTTTTGGATTATAGATATACATTGCATTGATACTAGCATTTTCAAAGTTTAGAAAGTCACTCTTTACAAAATCCCAAGTAACTTTGGGATTTTGTATTTTTATACTTTTCTAGGTTGTTGACATCTCTAGAACCGCTTCCTGTAGTGCTAAGAGTTCAATTTCTGTTAGCGTTGCCAGCGCTTTTTCAGAAGCTTGTCCAAATTCTTTGATTTGTTTAGCGATCGCTTTTATAGCAGGTGTGAACCCAAACAAAACCATCTCTTTTACCTTATCCATAATATTAGGTTCCATAGCTGGTAAGTTTTCTATTACCGTTTCCTGTGCTGTTGCTACAGCCGTGACAGGCTCTAAACTTGTAGGATCACAGGCTAACTCTGTCTCAGGCATCGATAACGCTTTAGGCGCTCTCTGTCCTGTTTCTAGCGTGTACTCCCAATTAGGTTTATCAGTTTGGTAGTTTTCAGCTTCCCAGGTATTCCATCGAATATTTACACAATCCAAAGCAACTGTACGATAGTCACTATTGAATTTATCAAAATCCAGCCCGTAGACGTAATATTTGCCGCCTTTGGTGTTGGTCTGACCGTTACTTTTTAGATAAACTCCTGCTAGTCCTAGCAACTGTTTGATAAATTTCACGTTTTCTTTTTGCTCAACAGTTTTGTTCTCTGGTATCAATCCAGCTAGACGGTAAGTTTTTATATCCGTCCTTCTAGCTTTAGCAATGATTTTAAGTACTTCAGGACTCTTCTTAGTCAACTCTAAACCGTTCTCAAGTTGCTTGATGAGTTCTGGAATTCCTAAAGCTTGCAATGCTTTGATAACATGGTAGTCCTTCTGCACTAAGCTTTCGCCGTCCACAAATTCAGCAGTGGCAGTATTATATAGTGCTGCTTCCAGGCGTTTCTTAGACATCTCTGGATTATGCACAAAATAGAAATTTTCCTGTTGTTTGATGAAGTTTCTATTTTTCAGATAACACTCTAGGATAAAATCTTCTGACCATATCGAAGTATCTTTAATACCAGGGAGTTTATCGAGAATTCGAGCCTTTGTAAGCGCTCTGGCTGTGTCTACAGTCTCTAGTCGCTCGTGTACCTGTTTAGCTTCTTCAAGCCCGTCTACATATTCGTTAGCATTAAAAATCTCAGATGCTTTTTGTATTTTTTCCTCTATTGCAATATCTTTCATATTCTGAGCAATATCGGGACGGGTAATTGATGTGACAAACTCTACAGTATGCCCTTCTTTCTCAAGTACATATCGAAGGCACGAGCGATAGTGATTCTTTTCAAAAAGCTCTAAACCTTTCTCAAGTAGCGATCGATCTTGCCATGTAGAATTGATACGCTTCTGAGCATTCAGAATGATATCCTCCGCATCTGGATTTCCAAATTCTGCTGCTAGCTCAGTCATTCTTTCATTAATTAATTTTCCTAAATCTTCGTAGTAGTAATCATCCTTATCACTAAATAATCCTTTCTCAGGTATTGAGATATATGTAGGTATATCGTTGTCGCGTAATCTAAATAAAAATTGTGATAACCCTTGGGTTCTTAATAAGCCGCAAAAAATACCAGCTATACAGTTAAAGTATTTTTGAAGTTTTACACTAAATCCCGTCATAATTGACGGTGAACCAAGTACAAAATCAGGCTGATATTTTAGGATAAATTCTGATGGATCTTGCATCATCTCAGATACCCAAGATGAATTAAGTTTATCAATTGAGATTAAATTACCGTATCTCTCTAGAGCCAGGGGAACACGATTAAATAAATGCTTCCATGTTTCACCTTCACAAAGGCTTCCATCTGGTAGACGGTAATTAGCGGATATTTCAGAGTTGATCAAGAATCCTACTTTGCTATGGTGGTTTAGTAATTTTTCAATTTTTGTTCCTTGTGTGTCCGTCACGATAAAAAGCTTAGATTCTGGCTCTATTATTAAATTTAAGAGTGCCGATTGATTGGCTTTTTTTAAGTCTATTTCACCGTCTTTATCGGTACTAATCCCATCCAAGAATTTAAAATCTCTTAGGCGCTTTATGGTTTCAAAGCGGACGGCAACCACCTTTTTATTAGGTGCTATTTTCTTTAGCATTTCAATATCATGATCTGCTAAATCATCATCCATGATGTAAACTCTTTTAGCCGCTCTAAGCTCACTGCTTATTATTTCCTGTAGCTTTGCCCTTTCAGCGCCTTTGACAGTTCCCCCACTTACTAGCTGTCTGTCGCTGGCTGTTTTTTCATCAAAGTAAAGGTCATACTTGTAGCAATAGCCCTCTATCTTTGGCAAGGATTCTGTGCAACCTACTAAGTGGGTATTTTCTGGAATGGTTGTTGATCTATCAAATTTAGAAAAATTTTCTACAACCATTCCCATTTTTCGCATCTCAGCAATTTCTTGAGCTACCAATTTTCTGCGCGGTAAAATCGTGATCGAGTAGATGCCGTCTATAATTTGGCGCTCTAGTTTCTCATCTCTTGCGCTTTCAGACTTTCCACCACCTTTTGACGCGCTAATAGTAGTAATTTGATTGTCTTCCCGTGGAAATAATTTAAAATCTACTTTTTCATTTTCAACTGTCAAATCTGCTGTATACATTCTAGAAGCTACCCATCTTGGAAGCTTACCAGGGTCAACAGGTATAGGAGATTTAAAATCTGTTCCTGATTCGGTGGAATAAATATGTTCTGGATGTTGATCAGGATGCTCAATAATTATTTTTCCATCTACAGTTTCAGTTTCATTTTTTTCTACTTCGTGTTCTTTAACAAGTAATAAAAAATTCTCCGGTGTGATTAAATCAAAGCTTAGTGTGTTTTCAAGTTCATCAATATCAGGGTCTTGGTTTTTTTCTAATTGGTTCCACCAAGCAACATTTACTGAGTAAGTTCTACTTGTTAATTCTTCAGTAATTTTCTTGTAATTATTCAGGATGTGAGAATTGCTTAAGCTTCCGGCATCTGGACATAAAACAACTTTATTAGTTTGCCCTAACGCTTCTACTACTGCATTGATTGAGCCTAGCCAGTTTGCCCCTGCTGCCCCAACAATTTGAATATCCTTACGTCCGTACCTAAACCACAATTTCAGGGCAGTAATCAGTGATTTTAGCGAACCTTCTACTAACCAAGTTTCAGTTATTTGTTCGGCTTCGGGATGCCTCCAGAGAAATACAGGTAATTCACCGCTCGGTAAATGTGGGCTGTTTCCGCCTTTATTAGCAGATGATAACCAAATGTACTTACCAAATTTTACACGGTTATCACTGGCTATTTGAAATCCTGTGATTTCACTGTTGAGGTTTACAGCCGCGATCGCAAGCCCAATGACTCCTGTTAGTTGCGTAGTTCCATTTGCAAGCATGACTCCTGCCAGAGATGGAGAAGCATCAACTTTTAACCCTGGCTTCCAACTGGTGATCCATCCTTGAGAAACTGCAAAATCAATCTCTTCAGAATTTAAACCGCGTTTCTCAGACAACTCTGAGTGTCTATGCTTTTGGTTTAGTCCAAGTGTGGCAACGATACGGCGGTATTGTTCATCCCGGTCAGGAATGGGGAGTAATTGAGCTAACTTTTGTTGTTCTTCCCGTTCAGAACGCTCACGCCGTCGTTTTTTTTCATCAGCCCATTCCCGCCGCCGTTCTTCTGTCCATTCGGTGCTATTGTCGGGTTTAAAACTTGCTGTGTGTCCATTGCTTTCTTTGACACAAATAAATCCGTTGACTCTTTCACCCTTTCTAGCATCGGCAAAGGTATGGCATAGCTGAAAATTTTCGTCCGCTTTGCTATGCCTACAATCACCATCGTCATTTTCACAGACCGGACAAGGATTGTGTTTGTTGCTTGGGTAAAGGTTAGTCATTAGTTACGACCTCCCTTTAACGCTTCAAGCTTACCGGAGGGCTTCAAACGAATTAGAGAAGCCACTGGTTTATCAGTGAGTTTCCCGGTGCAAATCACAAAACCATTTTCTAATGCTGCGATTGCTACTGAAGGGATACCCAGGAATTCAGCTAATAGATCACCGAAAAAATGTTCTATTCGTAGCGGATCGATTACTTCAGGCTGTATTGAGCTTCCTTTGAGCCTTGGTGATATATCTTGAACTCGTTCATGGAATTGAACAGCCAACCAGTTATCTACCGCGAAAACTCTTCCTATAGCTTCCTGATCGGGAAAGCTCAAAAAATGCTCTAAATGCTCAGATTCTTTATTCTTTCTGGCTTGTAGCCCTAAACGATTCCAGAATTGTATTACGGTGTAATACTTGCCAGATGGCTTTGAATTATGTGATAATTGACCTAACATTTGAGCTTCTTTATCCTTCTGATAGGGGATTAGGAAGCGCTTTTTTTATCTATTTGTCCGACGTATTACTTTTGTGAACGTGTTAACCTGAAAATATATTAAAAATCTTTGGTGTCTTTAAGGGACTGGAAGGTGTAACGTTTATCAGACGTTACAGGATGTGAGAAGGCTAGTCACGGACTAAGCAAAAACATCAGCCAGACAGATTTTTAAAGGCGCTTTCCTTTTATATGGGTGTACGTTTATATTTTGGCATTGAAAATGTAACATTTTCACTCCAACGGACTAGAAGCCAGAAGGCTTACCCAGTAAGACTTTAAGCCCTCCTGCGTGATAACACTTAGAATCTGAAAAACTATTTTTAAACATAGCTTGGCTTAAAAGGACTTTACCTTTTCCTCTGGTTTTGGGAGAGAGAACAGTATAAAACTGACCATCTTCACCTTGCTCTACAGGTACAAAGTAGGGTGATTCTAATTCTCTGGTAGCTGTGGATTTAGCATCTAAAAATTCATTCCAAAGTTTCGTAAAATCGCATTTATAGACGCTTTCAGCCCATTTAATTGAAGCTTGGATTAAATTCCATGTATGAGGGTACTTTTCACGGCTGTAAGGGTTCTCAAAGCTTCTTAGGGCTTTATTATGCCCTTGTGTAGTCTTAATACCTTCTGTTTTATTTTTGCCTTCACCGCACCACAGAATACCTTCAAATAGAATCCCTGCCACCCAATCAACCGGATTGTTATAGCTTAAAGACTCTTTAACGCCTTTGAAATGGCATTCTTTAGCCAAGGAAGCTATGAATTTGAGTAGTTGACCTCTGGCTTTAAATAAAGGTGCTGTAGAGCAAGGTAAAGGTATTTTGTGCTTACCGTCCCAAGACTCTTTAAAAAACCAGTGCAAATCGCTCAATCTAAAAAGCGTATCAGACATTAAAGGTGCGTCGGATTGGATAACAGCTAATCTGAAATCATTTTCTAATTGGCTTATTAAAGATTTCCAAGAGTTCGGCACTGTGCTAGGTACATCAGCATTTAAAGGTTCAAATAATTTAGTTTTTGTCATAAAAATTAACGCAAATTGATATCAATCAAATATTGTTTCATTGCTGTCAGACTGATTTTAATTAATCCAGTATTTCCGTTAGTTCTAAAGTAATGTAGACCTTGTATTAATTTTCCTTTTTGAATTAACCTTTTAACTGTTCTAGGATGATAACCTGCGCCTAAGCGTGAGTGCAGTTCAACAAGGGTTAGTAGGTCATTTTCATCTAAATCTTTAGGGTGTAATTTAGTTCTAGGCATTTTAAAGAACCGTTAACAATTAGTTTTAACCGACATATCCAGCTTGAAAAACCTGTTCAGCAGTTAAATTTAACTCTGAGAAAGCCAATGATTGAATACGATCACTACCTCTAAATTGAGTAACTTGGTACTCACCATCGATTAATTGATAAATCGAAATAGTTGGTTGTTTAGGATTGCCAATAAACTTTCTAGCACCTATAGCAGCATAATCTACAATCCAATATTCTGGAATACCTATAGCTTCATAATCTGCCAATTTTTTGTAATAATCATCTCGCCAATTAGTACTAACAACTTCAATAACCAATGGAATAGATGCAGCTTGAGATACAGTTGATTCTTTTTTCCATAAAGGCTCATTTACTAAGTTTGGTCGATTGATTACTAATACGTCTGGATAATAAGCTGATTCACCCTCAAGTGGTTTGACTAATACAGTTTTTGGAATGTAATAAGGTAGATTTAAACGCTTGATATCTGCTGATATTTCTAGTGCTAAAAAACCCACAACATCTTCATGATCACCCGTTGGTTGTGCCATTTCAACTACAAACCCATCATGCAGTTCATAACGTTTACCTGTGTTATCAGGATACTTAGCGACGAATTCATCAAATGTGACTAGTTTTTTCTGTAAAGTTTGAGTCATGCTGTCTTCTCATTCTCCTGTTTCATATTGTCTAAGGGTCGATCTAAATCAATTCCTAAATCAATATTTAAAGCTTTTTCAATATTTTTAAGAGTTTCAAAAGGTACTTCGCCGACCTTCTCATTTTCTATACGATGCCAATGTGGGCTTGATATTCCCGCTTCAGCACAAAGAAAGGTTAATGGTCTGTCAGATGCTTTTCTAGCGTGTTTAATTTTCTCTCCTAATCCTGGAAATTCTTTACTATACAATACTTTCATCAAAGTAAGCATACGAGGTACTACTCCTTAAGTATGTCTTTAAGTCTAGCCTTTAGAATAACATCAAAAATATTACTTGACAAGTACTACTTATGAAGTTAGTATTTAGATGTGCAAATAACTTACTGCACACCCATGCTACACAATCAAATAAAAGCTTTATGTATCAAGACTTCCATGATATCGATGCAATCGAAGTGCAAGACACTGAGCAATACACAGTGCATTACACAGTAGATGACCTTACTGCACTTCTGAAGGTTAAACGCCGTCAAGTATTCAATTTGGTTAAGACGGTCAAGCAAGCTTACTTTTGGGAACCTGAAACAGTTTTTAATCCAAGCTTGGGTAAGTATTCAGAACGATGTTTAGTAGAGTTAAGGCGCGTGCAGACTTGCAAAACTTCATCTGAATATATCGCGTTAGTGGCATCTGAAAACCAGAAACCACAGCAAGCCAACAAGACATCTACATCAGCATTGGTTCCCACACGGCACACAGAAGCACTTGAAAATAAACTGGCAAATATCCAGAAGAACACCACAGCGCTAAACGTATCAGTTCAAGACCGAATCGCCGCTATCAAAGAACGGATTGCTACAGAAGCTAATCGCACCAAAAGTAATCAAACCGTGTTGGATGACTTGGAAGCACAACAGGCTATCACTCGTGGTATTGAAAAAGGTCTAAAGATTTTTGAATTGGAACAGCAAGCCGCCGCCGCCACAGTTGAGCAATTGACTCTTGAAAAATTACAACAACAGTAAGGAACTTGAAGAAATGAAAACTTTAAAACCTCAAGAACACAAGACAACGTTTGAAATCACTCTAAAATTTGAAGTTTCGGGTATGACTGAAAAAGAAGCTAAAGATTACTTTTATAGCAAACTTTTATCAGGACAAATTGCAATTGCTTCTGACGAAAATCTAGCATTGGTAGATATTTCTGGTAATATTTCTGCTTCTTAAAAGAGCCACTTTTTACCAATTCAATAGTCAAAATCAATAAATAAAGCAATGCGAGTAACTATCAAACCACACTTAAAACACTACTTCTGCTTACTTCAAGAGCAACTAGAGTGTGATAACCCAAGCGAAGTTTTGAACTACCTACTAACGGATTTAAAACTTAAAGGGTACTCATTCCTGGCTGATTATCAATACGTTCCAAATGTTCAAAAGCCAGTACAAAAAAATCAACCGTTACCACAAGATGACATTCCACAGAATGAAGACCCGATAATTAAAAGGCTCTCAGCACTTCTAGAAGATTTTTAAAAACTGTCCAAAACTGCTGTGAAAGTTATGACCAACGAACAAATCAAAGCAATTATCAAAGGCTGTGAAGCATCACTACAAATAGTTTTGAGTGATTCTAGCTATCAAAAAATCCAACAAAGTGACTGTTTCACAACTAACAACGATTTAACTTTAGGTGACGCAATTCAAGCGCTAAACGAAGTTTTGGAAGGTATCAGCACAGTTGAATATTTTGAAGGCAATTAATACTTTTAACAACTGCGATCGCCCTGAGAAAGTTTTCGCAGTTGCCACAATCCAACCTACACAAGGAATTGAATCATGAAAGTCGTGCAGAAGATCATAGCAGCTTTAATCATTATTAACACGCTTGGAAGCTTTTTTACTACTATTGGCGATTTAGCAGCAATCAAAGATGTACAAGCCGCTACGGTACAGCCAGAACAGCCCACAAATCGCGGTAATGGAAGGCGATAAAAGATGGATGAACTAAGCAGCCAAATTACACAAGCTAAAACGGATGAGAAAGAGCTAAATCAAGTACTGAAAAAATATGATCTCGATGAAGAATTAGCACTCGAATTCAGCGAAATAGACAAAGCCTTTCATCAGTTACAAATTCGCTATCAGTCACTTGTAAATACCCGAAAATTCTTTAACCAGCAATAAAAAAGGAAGTAAATAAAATGGCTAAAATCGATACTACAAAAGCAGCCGCTCAAGCTGTCGCTGAAAAGCTAGCTAAAAGAAATTCAAGCAACACTAATAGTTCGGCATCTAGCACGAATTCAAACAATTCAACTGTTTCTAATAATTCTACAATTCTTACAGACAAACACATCCCTGGTTTGCTAACTCTCACACCGGATTTAATACCGGGAATGATGTCAACATTCAAACCAGAAGATTACCGTATTAATGACCCTTTAAATCCTACTGAAACTCTCCCACAAGCCAGCCAAAGCCAGCTTGATAAAGGCATGAGAATCTATGAAAGTGCTACACGAGCGCTCAAATTAACGGGTGCTGCTTTAGATTTAACGCGCGAGAAATTTACTATAATCGGTAAGCATTCTAAGGCTTTTGGTGCTGGCATCCAAGCGGCTACTGAAATTGAGAAAGTCAAAGGTAATTATCTTGACTATGCGAATCAAAAAGAAGTTACTACCCAAAAATCAGTTGTCTTGGATGTCAGCCAAGTTAAAACAATTGCAGATAGAAATATTGCAATTCATAGCAAAGACGAACTTAATCAAAAGCTGTTACAAGCTCAAATAAAAGCCGAGGATTTACGACTAAGAACTGTTGAATCACAAGGAAAACTTGCAAGCTTTAAAGCACAGTTAGGCGATTATCTGGAAGTCAAAGCTAATTAAGCTCAGAACGTACTTGGCTAGCTCTAAAAATAGCCAAGTATTTTTTTTTATTTTACAGACATAAAGTAACTTGAAATTAAGAATCCAAAAAAATCCGATGAAACTTTCTCAAAAATTAGGGTTATCTGCTTTTAGTTTATGTGTTGGCTTGGCAATCGCTTCTAGTGGCTTCAAAACCGATACAGTCAAGCTGATCTCTATACTTGGTTTAGGAGCATTACCAGCAAGTTTTATCACTTATCTAGTCACAGATTCCAAGTCTCAAAAACTGCTAAACGATGCCGAAAACAAGAACAAAAAAGCGGGTGAGACACTAACTAAAGTTCTTCGAGAGTTCGACACTTGCAAGTCAAAACTAGCTACCGTTAACAGCCAACTAGAATCATTGAAAGATGAACTCAAAGAAGCTAGAAGTACTATAAACTCGTTAGGTCACAACAAACTAGAGAATACGGGTTTAATCGCTCAATTGCAAGCCAAGTTAAATCAATTATCTACACAGACTCAAAAAGATGCCCAACGCATTGAATATCTAGAAAGTGAGACTGAGCAATGGGAATTTAACTTTAAATCTCAAGTAGACACTGAATCTAACAGACGTTTTCAACTTGCCAAGTCTCAGGAGTTAGAGAAAATTTATCAAGAGCATGACTTAATCACCCAGGAAGCAATGCAGTTATTTATGTGATTTGAATCATAAAATAAACTTTTAGCTCAAGATATGCTTCAAAAAGAGTTAACCATTTTATGCTTCAAAAATTAGAATCCAAGTAGAATAATCTTCCATGTAATACACGGACAGGGGTAAACTAACGGTGTATTACATGGAAAAGTTTATGCGGAAACGAGATATTCAGGGAAAGTTTGCGCTCAAAAATGATGATTACCGCCAAGTACGTTCTTTGAGATTGACTGATGAAACATGGAAGGCATTGGGTATAGCGGCTGAATGCTTGGGGTGTAGCCGAGCGGATTATTTGGAAGAGATGGTAAAGAATAACCTTTTACCAAGTATTACACGGGTGAGGTAGTGAAAAATGTACGTCAGGCTCTCCCATGTATTACACGGAAGGGGGAGGATTTTATAACTCTGTTAGCTCATGAATTTTTTGATGTTCACTGTTGTCCTACAGTATCTCGTTTGGGTTTACGTTGTCCGACACGCCCCGAAGACTTTTTAGGCGTTTGCTGTTGAGGGGGTGTTTCATCTGTCTTCTGTGCATCCGTGGGACTAGGGGTAATATTTGTTTCTAGTGGTGTCTCACTAATGGAAGAATCATCTGGTTTTGTCTTCTTACGAGTTTGTTTTTTCTTAGGTACTGGTTCTATGGAAGTTTCACTTGGTGTCGCTTTATCTGTTTCATCATTGCTCTCAGGTGCAGGCTTTTTACGAGTCCGTTTCGCTTCTTGCGGGGATTTGTCAGATTTCGAGGGCGATGCAGCCGCAGTCGCCGCACCCACAGATAAATCCACCGCAGCTTTTGGTACAGATGTCGAACCCATGCCTATCTGTAGCAAATGCCACAAATGTTCACGGCGACTTTCCATGTAAGAGAGTTTTTGTTCCCCCTCAGTGGTATCCAAAGCCATGCGTTCACATTGGGCTAGTGTGAGGGTATGTTCATGCAGTCGTTCTAAACTCAAAGTATCGTGACCATCATGCAATGCCGCCGCCACAGCCCGGATAAGCCAGTCCTTGAGTACCCCAACACAACCAATGGAACGCTCATAAAAATAAAGCCAATGCTGCATTAGCTCTTTTACATCCACATTCATCGGTACTTGCATCAGGAGTGCCAATAATGCAGCTTGAAAATCTTGGCGGTCTTGTTCATTTTGATACAAATAACGCGGAAAATGGATATCCAGTCCTCGCCGCGATGCTTGACCACTTAAATTACGGAAATTGAGCAGTTCGTAAGTCCCAATGAGAATGTGTAGCACACCCGTAACGTTGGTCATAGACTTAATCCAGTCCAACTGATCTAAAAGTTTACCAGCACTAGCACCAGTCCCAATCTTCATTAAGTGCTGTGCTTCATCCAAAATCACTGCTCGTACACCACGTTTGGTCATTACCTCTTCTAATGCGTGACGCAGTTCAGGCGAATCATTAAACTGTGCTGTTTTAGTCCGGGAGCGTCCTTTTTTCTCCCAGGTCTGCTCCGCATCAATATCTATCAGCATCCGCCGCTCATAGAATGGTTCTCCCAAAAGTTTTAGTGCAGTGCGGTAATAATCTGCCCGATTAAACACCCCACCGTCAGATGGTCGTGTTTCTAACAGCAATAATGGCATCGGGAGCTGACTGCCGTTACGATAGCTCAAGGAATTGGAAACACCGGGTAACGGTTCGGGTACATTCTCATTTAACCGTTTAGCAATCTGTCGAATCATCGTTGTTTTACCCACACCGCTTGGCCCATACACCAACACATGAGCAAATCCGGCGGGTTCTCGAATCGCACGCATCAACAACATATCTACTCGTTCTAACTGGGGATGTAAAACTGCATACTCCTTAAACTGGGTAAGTTTAAGGAATCATGTACGCTCGTGTCATAAATGGTGTATGCCCACTCACACAGGTATGTATATAAATCTGCTAATGTCCAAACGGCAAGTTGTTTGGGGTCAACAACCTTGGTTAATTGACGTGGCTGCTTACTGGCTTGGGTGTTGCCTAGTAAGTTAAAGATAAATTCAGTATTGGTTGTGCCGAATAATCGCTCAACTACTGAGCCAAAACGGGGTTTAGCACCAGGACGAGTCTTTTTGATGCAGTGGTAGCGTGCTAATAAGGTATCAAAGTAAACGCTATGAAATTCCTTGCCGCCATCTACAACTACGGATTGGGGAAAACGACCAAAACGCTGGACGCACAACCGTAGTGCCATCATGCAAGACCTGTAAGAAGGTGGGTCAAAGGTAAGATAAACTGCTAAGATGCGTCGGGAGTAGGCATCAATCAGTAATGTCAGCCAAGGTCGTCCTAAGTTCCGACCAGAAACTTTAGAGCGTAATTCGATATCGAGTTGGGTGTGGTCAAGATGGCAGATAGCAAAGGGGCGGTCTCCGTGCCGGGGTGTAGTTTTAGCTAGTTCTAAAACAATCGGTTCGGTTGGGTATGCGGCTTTTGCTCCCTGACGTTTTAAAGTCTGCTCATGGATTGGACGCTTTTTTAGCCGAGTATAAAATGTGCGCTGACTCAGTGGAGGGATGTTGGCTCTTTCGCAGGCTCTTGTATATGCCCGATAAACAGAAGCGGCTGGAGCTTGTCTTGGTGTCTCGAAGTGTTCTGTAATAAATTTATCTAGTAAAACGCTGGCATCTGTTGGTGCTTTGGGGAGGCGATTTCCTCTATTATTTGTACGTGGGAGCAAACCAACATAACCGCAACCAAAAGTGGCTTCCGCTTCCCGAAACTGTTTGACCCATCGAGACAAGGTGCTTTGAGGAATGTCCTTATATATGTCTGTGCGGTGCTGGAAATATGCTTGTACTAGATGAAATCTGCGATTGGCTCTTTGTAGATCCGCAGGTGAGGCGGCATCCATCAATTCACGCACTCCCTCATTGAGGGTTGTTTGTTTTTCTGAGGTGAGAATGTTGATAGTGCCGCTATCAAATAATTGCAGAAAAAATGCTGTGGGCAATTGCATTGGTTGCCCAACTTCAGGTAAAAGTGTGGTTGTCGTCTCGCCCAAGTTAACTAAAGTCCAAAGTTGTGAGTCCCAGACTAATAAAGTGTTAGGCAAGAGAGTTGTGGGTGAGGTAATTGTTTGATGATGCCCACTTATCCCTATGGCTAAATGTGTATGAGCAGCATGAGTTTGTTCGTCTGCCCATAGCTGAACTCGCCAATGCTCCACTAAGGAAACTGCATACAAGTCTACGTAGAGTTGCTCTTTTGCAATCATGGCGTAAATATCGTTAGCACGCACTCCGGGAATGGTTGCAAGTGTAGCGGCTATGGTTGTTCCTGGACTGGCTTGGACTGAAGACAGTATTTGTTCTGTAATGGAAAGGGGGATATTGGCGGTGAACCTAAAGTAGTCTTCTAAAAACATTAGGTTCTGGGTAAATATGGGATTTAGTTCGGTATCGGTGCGAACGTGGTATTT
>NZ_JAIVFR010000640.1 GCF_020829685.1 Nostoc sp. CHAB 5715
CAGACCCCCAAAAGTGACCAGCATCAGTAGGATTGTGCTTTACGAAAGTGATGTCCTTGGCGTTATACTTCAAGCCTCTAGCCTGATTGGGGTCAGGATTGGGAGTCAATTTAGAGGCAAAATCATTATTCAAAGTTAGATAGTGGTCATGGTCAGCAGTAACCAATAGCAGGTTCTTACTCCAACCACCATGATTATCTACCCAACTAATGACTTGCTCAACTGCCTTATCAAAATCATTCATGGTACCAATCAGGTTATCCATGTTGTCGTCATGAGCAGCCCAGTCGATATCGCCTCCCTCAACCATCAGCCAGAAGCCATCTTTGTCTTTACCTAGAACGGTTAAAGCTGCTTTGGTCAGATCAGCTAAAGTCGGATTTTCGTTAATTTCTTTAGCAATAAAGCTGGCATCAGTTTCACCGGGAGCCAGAGGACGGACAGTATCGGGTGCAGGAGCATTAGGAGCGATGGGATTACCAGCTGCATCAATGACAGGAACACACTCCCCAGCAGTACCAGTAATTATCTGACCTGATGGACAGGTAGCCGGAGTTCCAGACTCAACAACAGAGCTATAAAGGGAGAAGTTGTCCAGACCTGTCAAACTATAGTCTCCCTTAGAGGAACTAACAGGAATGTTGCCATTTTGTCCACGGGCACCATACAGACCAAATAATTTGCCTCCCTTGTTCGGGTCGATTTTAGTAGCCGTGTTTAGGAGTGTTTGAGTTGCGTTGGAGCCACGTTCCAAAAAGGTATAGCCGTAACGATTGGATGTAGGATTATTCTTCAGATGCTGGTAAGTGTCTTCTGTAATGTAGGTATAGTTAAAGACACCCTCTGCTGTACTTGTGCTATCTCTATTTTGAAAATCTTTAGGATGACCGCCACCCAACAAAATATTGGGCTGAAAGTTCAGCAATGTCTGTTGCAAAATGCTGTCTTGGTTGCTCTTGCTGGGGTCGTAAACACTGTCGTACTTACTACGACGATTTACGAAAGAAGCCGCAGCACCAGGCGTTGCATGGCTAATAGGTACGGAAGTGACCAAGCCTGTAGACTTACCTTTTTCTTTGGCAATTTCTAGGATGGTTTTCAACTTCTTCTCGTAAATGTCTACCCCCATAGCGTTGTTAAAGCTTTTTACCCCTGTATACAGAGTTGTAGCTGTGTTAGCAGAGTCGGGATAACTGTACTTGATGTAATCTTTGTCGTATGTACCAGAATTAGCAGGGGTCAAAGGAACCCAGGGAACAGGGCCGCCCTTACTGATGTCATAACCCGCCAAATTACCGTTTTCTAAGCTATTGCCATCAGTTCTATTGCCAGGGTTAAAAGGAGTAGGCTGGAATGAAAAGTTGGGACGAACAGGACTTGCAGCGGTGAGTAAATTAGACCCATCCAGAGCAGAGTTACCTGTTAGATGGGGCTGATCTGTTGGATTGGCTGGTGTATTTCCCTGAATTGTTGTACCGTAAGTAGTCACCAATCCATATCCAGTTAGCTTTTGGAAGCTAAGACCTGAACCTTTACCACTTGTGTAAAAAGGAGCGCCTTTGGCAACGGCTGCGGCCCGTGCCATCTCCCAACCCATACCATCGCCAATCATGATAATTACGTTAATTCCATTACCAGCAGCCAGGGTGGGCTGAAAAACAGAATT
Source organism: Nostoc sp. CHAB 5715 (assembly GCF_020829685.1). Taxonomy (GTDB): domain Bacteria; phylum Cyanobacteriota; class Cyanobacteriia; order Cyanobacteriales; family Nostocaceae; genus Nostoc. Next base: position 1,667 of record NZ_JAIVFR010000640.1, read on the forward strand.
ACCAAATACCAGCAGAACGGTACAGAGCAAGCCAGCCATCATAAAGGCTAGAAATCGCTTGTACTTTTGCAAAAATGAAATCATTGCAGTGTGCCTTAAAGTTAATTGAGCAAGTGTTAGCTGTTAATACTGATAAAAATTTGGTTCTAGATGAGTAGCACCAAAGTCTGAGTATGTAGCAGTCACATCTAGCTGAGTAGAGGCTGTGGCATGTCTTTGGCTAGAGGCGGTTGCTGGTTGTTGATTTGATGTTCCCAAGAACAACAAAGCTGCCATAACCAGACCAGATATAAACCAAGCCAAGGCGAGTTTGTACTGTTTCAGTAATGAAATAATTTGGGATTTTTGAATGAAAGTCATCATCAGGAAACCTCTTAGTAAATAATCGAGTTGCAATCAGCGTAGGCGTAGCCCGTCGTAGACATCGCTATGCTTTGACAATTGGAAAAAATGCCAAAAAGCATTATGTTTAAATAGTCTTTAAAAACTAAATATAGGCAAATTACCACCAAAAGTTTGGAATTTATAGCAGCAATTAGTAAGATTATGTATTTAGCTATGTTTTTGGTTGAAATTTGTTTTACTTGCAGACAGCATGAAAACTAAATCTTGGTTAAATAAAGGATGAATTGGCGGTGCTGAAGGTTTTCTACAGCTAGTTAACTGCAAAGTTATTTCAGTAATATTAAAAGTTTTTTGTATATGAGTTTGCAACTTAGTAAGTAAGCGATCGCGTTCCTGGATAGTTGTACATTCAACTGTCAAATTGGCACAAAGCATTACCTTATCTAAGCTAATTGTCCAGATGTGGAGTTTTTCTACTTGAACAACACCAGGAAAATATTTGAGAGATATTTCCACCTCAACGGGGTCTATTGATTCCGGTGCATACTCCAAAAAAATCTTTAAACTTTCTTGCACTAAAGGTAAACCACTCAAACCTGTAAAAGTTGCAACGACTATACTAATAGCAATATCTGCCCACCACCAATCCCAAAGATGAACTGCTAAAGCAGCTATAATTACGCCAACAGAACTAACAGTATCGGCAATGACATGAAGCAAAGCTCCCCGCAGGTTTAAGTCGTCGTGAGTGTGGGGATGAAGCAAAGTAATATTTAGCAGATTGACGATTAAACCTAATACCGCAATTGCTAACATTGGTAAGCCTAAAATCGCTGCTGGATGTTGCCAGCGTTGAATAGCTTCCAATACGATAAAAGTAGCGATCGCAAGTAAACCTAATCCATTAAATAAAGCTGCTAAAACTTCGATTCGCTGATTTCCAAAGGTTGCTTTTTTCTTAGCTGGTTGCTGTGCTAGAAAACTAGCAAGTAGCGATATCGCCAAGGCTGTAATATCCGATAGAATGTGTCCTGCATCTGCCTGTAAAGATAAACTTTGACTCCATAAACCCACACTCCACTCAGCAACAAAAAAAACAGCAAGTAAACCTACTGTTACCCACAAATTTTTTGATTTTTGCTGATTATTAAATATTTTTACCGAATCATCTGCACACCTACACCATTGAAGTAAAACCATTACTCAAAAACCTTTTTACAGTACAGTAGTAGCTTCAAAATTTCTCACCAACCCTATTTATGGTAAGGATTTATATCCTCGAATATTGCCTTTGAACAAGCTACGGTTAAAGACTTTATCATGCTTTTTTTATAAAATTACTCACTAATTTTTTCTCAAAATATGTTTTTCTAGATTCAAAGATATATAAATACTAGAAAAAATATGTGTCTACTAAAAAAGTTATCCTACTTAATTTAAGAAATGGTAATGGTTTTGTTAAAAATCAGAAGTTAAAAATATTAATATTTGCAATTTCCAACAATCATCCTGTTAGTAATCTGTTACTAATTACACATAAGTTTATTGGGAATCAAAACTTGCGCTCAACTTCCCATTTTCCCTGAGAGGATGATAACCATTATCTTTTAAAATTCTACTAATAGAGGTATAAATACCTTTTTGATACGCGATATACCTCGATAAATATATATTGAGAATAAGAATATTTTTTACTGATTTCTCTAACTTTTAAATAAAATTTTCAAAATTATGAGCTTCAGATTTGCATATTTATTTACTACTAATACGGTTTGGTGAATCATTTTCATAAAAATTTGACACTAACAAAAATGTTGTTAATAACAACGGCTAATATCAATTTAATATGAAGCTGCATATAATAGAGAAAACAAACTCGATAAATTACAATACCGATGAGCCGTCATGCATGAGATTGAAATCGCAGAAAGCGAAGAAGAACTTAAAAAACGTCTACAAACAGCCAACTTTGGAAACCAGAAAGAAAAACTTATTATGCTGTGGTGGATTAAAAGTGGGCAAGTAAAGGAACAACAAGAAATTGGGAAACGCTTGGCGAAAGATACTTCAACGGTGACAAGGTGGTTGCAAAGATATAGGTCAGGTGGACTATCTGAATTATTGAAAATTAAGAAAGCTCCTGGAGCAAAACCAAAAATTCATGATGCTGCGATGCCTACGGCGGTAAACTACGCAGCACTTGAAGAGGAGTTAAAAACAGGGAAAGGCAATAGTTAGCTATGGTGCAATAGTTGAGTGGTTGAAACAAGAACATGGACAAGAGATAGAGTATGCAACGGTTTATGCATGGGTTCGATATCGATGCTTGTGCAAAATTAAAAGTACCTCGTCCCCCAGGGCTATTTCATTCTCATCTAGCCCGCCTCAGAATGAATTCTGAGTCTAATAGCGAAAGTCGTCTAAAGACGACTGAGAAAAGGTTATAGTCCGTTTTAACGGACTTTAGCTGTTAGCCTGGAAC
>NZ_JAIVFR010000641.1 GCF_020829685.1 Nostoc sp. CHAB 5715
GCCCAATGCCCCATGCCCCATGCCCCATGCCCCATGCCCAATGCCCAATGCCCATAATTACAATAATGACAATTGTTCATTAGGCGGCGTGAATCCTAAATGCTTGTATGCTGCCTTTGTCGCCATCGATCATGTAATTGCTAGTGGTCGAAATGTGAACATCTTAGTCATGGATACAGAAGTGTATTCTAATACAGGCGGTCAATCTTCTAAAGCTACGCCACGAGCCGCAGTTGCTAAATATGCCGCCAGTGGTAAGCCTGCACCTAAAAAAGACTTAGGGATGATTGCCATGACCTACGGAAATGTCTATGTAGCGAGTGTAGCCCTTGGAGCTAGAGATGAACATACTCTCAAAGCATTTCTGGAAGCAGAAGCTTATGATGGCCCATCAATAATTATTGCTTACAGCCACTGCATAGCCCACGGCATCAACATGACCACAGGGATGAATCATCAGAAAACTTTGGTAGAATCAGGACGTTGGTTGCTGTATCGGCATAATCCAGAGTTGCTCAAACAGGGTAAAAATCCATTGCAATTGGATATGCGATCGCCTACGCAATCTGTAGAACATTCAATGTATCAAGAAAATCGCTTCAAAATGCTTACCAAAAGTAAACCCGAAGTAGCCAAGCACTTGTTAGAACAAGCCCAAGCTGAGGTAGATGCACGTTGGCAGATGTACCAATATCTGGCAAAGCGTGATATTTTCTGAACATTAGCCCTGATTTTTAGTTACAACATACCATTTTTGTAACTAAAATCGTTATTTTAGTTACAACATAACCATTTTGGTTACTAAAATAATTATTTTTGTTACAAACATTATAATTTTAGTTATAAAATAATCATTTTGGTTAGTAAAGTCATTATTTTTGTTATAAACAACCAAATTTTCGTTACAACATAATCATTTTAGTTACTAAAGTCGTTATTTTTGTTACTAACGCTATGATCTAAGTTGTGTTGAACTCAAATTTTAGTCAACAAACGCCCCAATGTTGGGTTTCGTTCCTCAATACAATCTCTAAAAAGAGCGCGATGTCTACGAGCGGCTGTCATCCTCGAACACAAGAGCGTGTTGCACACAAGATTTACTAACGCAACTCTTGGAGACGCTGCGCTTCGCTTGCCTCCCCGTAGGGTTACGCTATCGGTGACACGAAAACTTTATATAGCACTTCCTAAAATTCACTTTAACTTTACCATAATTACACCTAGCCTCTTGACAATGCTTAGATATTTATCAGAAGATTTAAGCAATTTAACGGTTATAACAACCTCTTACAGCAGTTTTCATATATTTGAACCACATCTGTCGTAGGGGTAAAGCGCAATGCTCATTAGTGTCAACTTAAGCTAAAAATCGCTTATCTGTTGGCTTCCACGCCCGCCCAGAAATGAATTTCAGCGGCTCATAGCTAAAGTCTACTCAAGTAGACTAAAGATTTTTGGTTATTATATTTAGTCATCAAAAGATGACTTTTGCTATTAGCAAGGAACTTCAGTTCCTTGCGGGACATGACTTTCACGTTAAGTTGACACCAATGAGCATTGCTATGCCCCTACCGCGTGGTCTATTTACCTGAAAATAGCTGTAATGCCTACTATGAGGTTCCGCCTCGCTCAAAAGCATTTCCGGGTTTTACCTAGAAACGAGATTTATCAAACAACTTTAGCGATCGCACCAACCGATCAAACCACCAAAGATCAACTCTGTGCTACAAGACGCGCTACGAGGTGCTACGGGAATTATGGAGTATTGGTATTGGGTCGTTAATCGAGTTCTTCACTAGGGATGGATGAGATCAAAAGAGAGGTTTAAAGCGTACCTATTTTGGAATGCTTTGTAAAAAAGTGGGATGTTTTGTATAAACCCTTGATTTATCTTTTTCCGAGTTAATATATGAACTACGCAGTCAATAACTATTTAATAACCAGATGTGGGGGAGCTAATTATGGCTAATTCATTATTTAATTTCCTTAACCTCTCTGATTTGAATGGCACTAATGGCTTTATAATTAACGGCATTGCAGAAGGTGACTATTCAGGCGAATCAGTCAGCAATGCAGGGGACATCAACAACGATGGCATTGACGACCTGATTATTGGGGCATATCGTGCCTTCTCCAACGGCAACTCTTATGCTGGGCAAAGCTATGTAGTGTTTGGGGGGACGAATCTGGGCAGTGGCGGCAGCTTCAACCTCTCTGATTTGAATGGCACTAATGGCTTTTTAATTAACGGCATTGCAGCAGGTGACTTATCAGGCGAATCAGTCAGCAATGCAGGGGACATCAACAACGATGGCATTGACGACCTGATTATTGGGGCATGATTTGCCTCCCCCAACGGCAACTCTCTTGCTGGGCAAAGCTATGTAGTGTTTGGGGGGGCAAATCTTGGCAGTGGCGGCAGCCTCAACCTCTCTGATTTGAATGGCACTAATGGCTTTTTAATTAATGGCATTGCAGCATATAACGAGTCAGGCATCTCAGTCAGCAATGGGGGGGACATCAACGGTGATGGCATTGACGACCTGATTATTGGGGCATATCGTGCCTCCCCCAACGGCAACTCTAATGCTGGGCAAAGCTATGTGGTGTTTGGGGGGACAAATCTGGGCAGTGGCGCGATTATCCTAACGGCAACTGCTGATGCAGACACTCTCATCGGTACAATTGGGAACAACATCATCGAGGGCAAAGCTGGTAACGATACCCTGACAGGCAACGGTGGTCAAGATAAGTTTGTATTTCGCCCTGGCGATGCCAATGACATTATCACTGATTTTGGTGGCGTTGGTAAAGGCTCAAACCCATCATCGACTGTAATTGCCAATCTTGATACACTGCAATTTATAGGTAGTGGATTGACTGCCGAAAATCTGCAACTAACTCAAAAAGGCAACAACTTAGAAGTCACCTTTGAAAATGTGGCATCTACCAAAGTCCAATTGCAAAACTTCCTCTTAGAAAACCTGGATAACCTGCCACAAACTGATTCAAGATTTGCACTGGGCAATATCTTATTTGATGGGCAAACCAGCATCACCGACAGCTTTGATGTAATTAATGCCAACTCCATTCAAACTAGCATTTTCAACAAAAACACCGTCACCTTCCTCAATGAATTAAACAATAACATCGCAGGTTTTGACAACTCAGATGATGTGATTAATGGTCAAGGAGGTAACGACATAATTAATGGCTTGAGTGGCAATGACTTGTTGCGGGGCGGGTCAGGCGATGATATTCTCATCGGTGGAGAGGGCAATGATACTCTTGTGGGTGGATTCGGCAATAATATTCTCGTTGGTGGTGTAGGTGCTGACTCTTTCGTTTACAACACCGATGCAGACTTTGCCCTGACTGCTATTGGTCAAGACACGATCGCTGACTTCAACTACTCCCAAGGTGATCAGATTATCTTGGATCAAACTACTTTTAGTGCGATCGCTTTAACAAGAACAGGTTATCTTAAGGATAGTGATTTTCAAATCACAACTTCTTCTGTGGCGTCTAGCACGGCGAAAATTATCTATGACGCTGCCAGTGGGCAGTTATTTTACAACCAAAATGGCAGTGCCGCAGGTTTTGGTAGTGGTGGTCTATTTGCAACTCTAACTGGTGCGCCAACTCTTACGGCATTAAATTTTGTGGTGCAAGCGTAGTTTGTCCAAGACACCCTTTTTCAAACAGGACTTACGCAACTTGCCTAAGTCCTACATCCATTTCCACCCCGAAATTCTTATATTTAACTATTATTTCCTTTGTCTCCTAACTCCTAGTACTGTTCCACTCTTGCGCCGCATCCTCTACAGCTTTATCCACAGTCTTCTGCCCTAACATTGCTGCTTGCAAGTTTTCGTAAACTGCCTTTTGCAGTTTGTTGGAATCCTTCAAAGTAGGGGTTAATATTTCTCCCTTTGGCAGTTCTTCAGCACTCATAACTCGCGCTTTTTCTATTGTTGAAGCATTAGCTGGAACATCTTTAAAGTAACTATCAGATAATGCTTTGACTGTAGAAGGTAGAACATTTGCAGCTTTAGCAAAAGCTAACTGATTTTCGTCATTGGTGACAAATAAAGCAAACTTAACAGAAGCGTCTGGTTGTTTGCTATCACGGGGAATAACCATATTCATCACCGCGACATTTTTCTTACCTGTGTCACCAGTGAGTTGAGGTGCTATTGCCGTAGCTTGAGCAATTCTTGGGGCATTATTAGCGATCGTTTTCAGAAACTCTGGCCCAGAAGCTAGAAACGTAGTCTCTCCAGATTGGTATAAATCGATCGCGTGGCGATGTCCTTGCGTCAAAGCTTCTTTAGGAAGTAACCCTTTTTTATACAAGTCTACCCTTGAAAGCTGTTTTTCTACTTATGGTGCTGGGTTTGAAGACTGAGCATGAACTATATCTAACTCTTCCAAAATGTCTTTGTCGAGAACTACATTTACACTTTCTAAATTCTCTTTGAGT
>NZ_JAIVFR010000642.1 GCF_020829685.1 Nostoc sp. CHAB 5715
GGAACAGCATGTACTGGAAACTCTTGCCCAGGATGGCAAAGATTAGACAACAACCCGAAAACTATAGCTATTGTTGCTGCCGAACCTTAAATATGATAGCTACATAACGTTAGCCTCAGAATGAATTCTGAGGCAGTTCTTGAAACTGGTGCAAGATATTAGAATAGGTATTCTGGTAATTATTGAAACTATTCTCAATTACTAATAGAAGTATTCTTAATCACTTTCATATTCTCTCCCTACAGCTTGTCTTATTGTTTTTCGGCAGTGTAAGTATAAAATTGATCAAAAGCTCCCACAGTTTCAAATTTGTAAGAAGGTATCCAAGAGTTGATTTTTAAATCTGTACGGTAAATGCTAAAAATAATATAATTTTGTCTTTCTGTAGTCCTGGAAAGAATTTGTTGGATTTGCGGGTTAGCCGAGTCAACCAACTTATCACAATTAAAACGGATTAAATTTTCTATAAGATTGGTGGTTTTTTTGCACACATCGGTTTTTAAGTATTCTGTCAGCCGTTGTACTGCAAATTCTTCTTGTACTGAATACTCCAGGTTCAGGTCTTGCTGGCGTGACAACCAGCACAAGAGTCATTGCTGTCAATATTCCCAACACCCAAGGCGTGCGAACAGCGAATTGGAGAAACTATCGGGTTAGCGTTGACTCATTAGAATCCCTAACTGGATACAATTTTCTCTCACAAGTCTCAACATCTATTCAGTCTGTAATAGAAGCGCGAGTTGATAATTTATAAGTCAATACAGTTCAGTCAAGCCCCAAATCCAATGCAAGAGACGTTGCAATTGCTAGTCTCTACATACCTAAAATCAATACCAGCACAGATGGCTAGGCTTTCAATACTGCGTAGGTTTTGAAAATTTGTAGGTTCGGTTAAATCAGTGAACAGTCAACAGTTATCAGTTATCACGGTAACTCTTGGGGATTTAACCCCGACACCAAACACACCACTTGCTTAGTTGTGGGGGACTCTGACTCCCAATTGACAGTTCGTTTATTAACTGATAACTGATAACTGATAACTGTTGAACCTAAGTGTTACCCAACAAACCCCTAAAAATGTTGGGTCTACGTTCCTCAACCCAACCTACATTGGAGTTATTTTTTAGGCAAAACCTACGCAGTATTGGCTAGGCTTTTATTTAGATAAATTTCCAAACTGCTTATTAGGTTTCAACCAGTTTTGTTACTACTCCAGCTAAGTCACCATCTTTAGTTTGTCCTATGATATAAGCGTCAATATTTATTTGTCCAACACGATAAACGCTGATGTCACTAAGATTATCTTTAAGTGTCTGGACAAGTGTTTGAAATCTTTTAACATCTTTTTTCTGTAATTCATTGTGCCACTCTTGCTCAAATGCACAATTACGAAAGAGATAGTCTAAGTCTACTACTTCTACTGGCAGGTTTTGAGAACCAGTTAGCTGTAATATTTTCTCCTGTGTTGCAGGTGCAGCACCTTTCCACTGAACAACCTCGAAAGGGTAATCCGACTCGCTCATCATTAACAAGCCACTACTAGCTTCCTTTAGTTTTTCGACAATCTCGCCGCTCATAGTTATCAGTTTCTAGCAACGCTCATACTGTATCATTCAACTAGCAGCAAGCTGGGAATGGGACAACTTGACCATTGGGTAGGAGATTTAGCGCGGATAAAGCAAGAATTACATTAAGTTTGGGTGATTTGCTTTTTTACCCATTGACGAAATGCTCTAAGTGTTGGACTTCTACCTAAAGTTCGGCTCTGTTCGACAAACCGGGGAATTACTTCAACAATGGGCAAGTTAGGAAAAGTAGAACTAATTTCAGACTCAATGTATTTGCCATCCTGAAGAATATTAATTTGTAGCTTACCATCTTCATATCGCCACAGTTCAGGAACTCCTAGTGCTTCGTAAGCATCAAGTTGAGTTTTGGAAGTAACATCAACTTCAATTACTAAATCAGGTGGCGGATCAACCGTCAAGTCTATTCGCTCTTTACCAATCATTTGAGCATGATTTTGAATATAGAAAGAATCATCAGGCTCTACACCGAAAGCCATATCTTCACGTTTAAAGGTTGTTGAGCCAAATGTTTCGCAGTCAATTTCTAACTCCTCCAGCAGAATTTTTACCAAATCCCCGATTATGACTTTGGCTTTCTCATGCTTTGGTAACGGCATTCTCATCTCTAAAGTTTCGTGGCTGTAAGCCAATCGAGAGGCTCGATGGTCGCCAAGTTCTTCTAAAATCGCCTCAAATTCTTGCCAGCTAACATCGTGGAGTATTACTCTATGTCCCGGCGGAACACTTAATTGTCGTAATTGAAGTGTTACCATTATTCTTTACCTAATCGTACTTGTATTTTACCTTCATCACATATTTAGTATTACCTTATTTATTTATTATTGCCTGGTGGGACAATTATCAAAAGCCTAGAAATAGAATTCAGTACTGCAATACTGCCAATCAATATCATAATTGTGCGTATTGCTAAACGTGACCTTTCACCAGATATCCTATTTGTATTGAGATAAACGAGAATTGCAATTAGGCTAGTTAAAAGAGAGACTATAAAGCCCATGAGTTTTTCTGTGTAGTTAAGAGGAATATACTTAATTACATAATTCCCAAATGCTTTCATGAAACTAATACCATTTCACACAAGTTAGCGGTTTACGAATCCTTTTACAGATTAAATCAAGATTCACGACTTCTCTAACAAGTCGGCAATCTTAGTACAGCTTTGCGTAAAATCGTAGCGTTTTTAATGCAAGGGCACGCATTGGCATTGTCAGCCAATGCATTGGCATTGTCAGCCAATGCATTGGCATTGCTAGCCGATGCATTGGCATTGTCAGCCGATGCATTGGCATTGTCAGTCGATGCATTGGCATTGCCAGTCGATGCATTGGCATTGTCAGCCGATGCATTGGCATTGCCAAATTTAATTCGTTACGAATTAATGAAATGCTGTACTTAGTTATTAGCCCGAAACTTAAAGTTCCGGGCTAGTATTGATTTTAGATTAATCCAAAATCCAAAATTCAAAATTACTTGCCGTTGCCGTTAGCAGCATTACCATTGCTGTGAATAACGCGTTCGGCGAGTTTTTCTGGCACTTCTTGGAGATGGTCATATTCCCAGTGGAAAGAACCAACGCCCAAGGTGAGCGATCGCAGCTCTACAATAAAGTTTTGCATCTCTGCTTGTGGCAAGTATGCAGAGACATTATCCCAGCCTTGCCAATCGTTTCTGCCCTCATAGCCTAAAATTTGCCCCCGTCTACCACTCAACAGTTGCAGCACTTTCGAGGTAAATTCGCTAGGTGTAGTAACATCCACCCGCAGAATTGGTTCTAACAGGGTAGGTTCCGCTTGGGGTATCCCCGTTTGCATTGCCAATCGGGCAGCTTGCTTAAAGGCTTGTTCGGAACTATCAACGTTATGATACGAACCATTAGTCAGAGTTACCGCCAAATCCACTATTGGGAAGCCCAAAGGCCCATGTGTCAGAAATTCCCGCACGCCCATTTCCACCCCAGGAATGTACTGTTTGGGAACTACGCCGCCAACAATAGTTTCATTAAAGTTGAAACCTGTACCGCGTGGTAAAGGCTTGATGTCGAGAAACACATCACCAAACTGTCCGTGACCACCGCTTTGGTGCTTGTAGCGTCCATGAACTGAAGCCACCGTTTTGCGGATGGTTTCTTTGTAAGGCACTTGCGGTAAGTGGGTTGTCATTGGCAAGTTATATTTGCGGCGCAGTCTGTCTAGGGCGACTTGCAAATGAATCTCGCCTTGACCCCACAAGATAACTTCATGGGTATCGCCGTGTTGTTCCCAAGCAAGTGAACAGTCTTCTTCTAATAACTTGGTGATGGCACCGCTAAGTTTAACTTCATCGTTGCGCTTTTCTGGTGTAATAGCGAGGGCATACACTGGTTCCAACTCTACAGCTTTGGGTAATTTTATTGCCGACTGCTGTTCTGTGGAGATTGTATCGCCTGTCTTGATTCCTTCTAAACGGCTCAATGCAACAATTTCACCAGCACTAACTTGGTTAACTGACTGCTGTTGTTGTCCCATGAGGCGGTAAATTCCACCAGTGCGAATGCCATTGAGGACAATGCCATCAGTTAATTTGCCCCGCCAAACACGCACGAGGGAAAGTTTGCCACCTTGGGGAGTGTAGTAAGTTTTTAATACCTGCGCTAAAGGTGTATCACCTTTTATGTTTTTTAAACGACGTTCTGCTGATCCCATCCCCTTCCCCGAAAGTTTAAAAGAAGAAGAACATACAGCACGGGCAGAAATGCTCGAAGCCCTAGCAAATTTTGACGACCATTTACTCGAAGAACTTTTAGAAGACATCGAACCACCCCAAGAGGAAATCCTCAAAGATTTAAAAATGGAATTAGGGGCAGATTTGGTAGTGCCCGTTTTCTTTGGTGTGGCAGAACAAGATTATGGTGTTAG
>NZ_JAIVFR010000643.1 GCF_020829685.1 Nostoc sp. CHAB 5715
GGATTCCTATTTGATTTTTGAATAAACACCGTACACCTCGAAAAGCCTGATTCCCTACTCCCTACTCCCTATTCCCTACTCCCCGCCTACGCAAATAATTTCAAAAATCAAAGCGGATTACTATATACTCATTACGTGTAGACTTGACAAAAAGCAAACTGATGTAGCAAGATTCACTTAAGTCCCTTTCGTCCCACATCTCGAAGTGGGTAGGAGGCAATGCATGATTGGCAGTATTTCTTTAACCACGATCGCAGCAATCTAAATCAAGGCACTTACCGCATCTTTGAGCCGGAGTGGAAAGCAGATATTCTCCACTGGTTCAGCCAAAAGGATGTGGATAAGCAGCAAAAAGAAGATTTTATCCAAGCTTTAATAGATTTTGATGACGGTTGCGGCGATTTTTATCGGTATCGCGCCTACTTTTTGGCGGCTGAGGCTTTATCCCAGTTCCCAGAATCTAGTTTGGGTGATGCAATTGTAGAACAACTGCTCAAATGGAGCTATGCCTATTTTCGGCAAGATAAGCGAGATTGGCAGATACTACCAAAACCATTGGTGCAGACAGCTAGAAAAACCCTGGAATTAACCGACAGAAAACGGGTTATCGCGGCTTTTGTGCATTTGGTTCATACTACTGAAAGTCTCACAGTTCTTAGACTTGCAGCTGAGAAATTAGAAAAACTCGATCCGGGTAATAAAAGTGCGATCGCAGCCTTGGCTTTGATGCCAATTACTGATGGTGATGAAACTGCGATCACTGTTCTAATTCACGACATCAAAAAGATACCGGATCAGCAAATTTGCAGACATAGAATTATGACTTTGGGGGATATTGCCTATGGCAATCAAACTGCGATCGCTGCATTAGTTCATTTTATGGAGACGACACTAAATAAGGACAATTGTTGCAATGCGATCACAGCTTTGGGAAAAATTGCTGTGGGTAATCAAACTGCGATCGCAGCCCTCATCAAATTCTTACAGATAAACCAGGGTGATAGAATCTGTTTTGATGCAGTTCAAGCTTTGTGGCAAATTGATCCTGGTAATGCATCTGTACTCAAGACTTTAGTGCACATTCTCGAAACTTCTAGGAATGCATCTCTTATAGATCGCGCGGCTACATATATGCTGAAAATTGAGCCAGGGAATAAAGCTGCGATCGCTACTTTATCAAAAACACTTGAAACCACTCAAGATGAATGGGGACGTTTGCAAGCAGCTAAAAATCTCCTAGAAGTAGATTCTAATAATCAAATTGCAATTAATGTCTTATTAGAGTTAGTTAAAAATCTGGCTCAATCGCCAAAATGCCCAGATTCTACACGGTATATCGCGTGGGAAGCAACTAGAACTCTGTCGCAAATCGACCCCAGTAATCAAATTGCAATTAATCTTCTAGTTCAGCTGATTAGGACTGCTGACGATCATTCTTATCTCAACCGAGCAGTGCAACACTTAGGACTTTTTGGTGCTGGGAATGAAGCTGCAATTGTAACTTTAATCGAGTTAATCGCCTCCATTAAAGATGATGACCTATTATTATACGATGCAGCTGTGAGTTTAGGAAACATTGATTCAGGTAACAAAGTGGCGGCTAGCACGTTATCTCAGATACTTGAAACCACTCAAGGTGAATGCACACCTTTGTATGCAGCCAAAAACCTAGTGAAAATTGATCCTGGTAATCCAAAGGCGATCGCTACTTTATGCCAAATATGGGAAAGGAATCCGTATCTATATAAATCAATCTTGATGGATGAAGTTCAAAATCTAGAACAACTTGATCCAGGAAACAAATTGGTGAAAGAGAAGCTCAACGAAGTTATCCCTACTCTGATCCAATTTATTCAAATCTTTCAAGAAGATGATGACAATAAAAACTCCTTCAATTACAACGCGACTGTTCAGCTATCCTATGAATCCTGTCTCTTGGATATAGCTGATAGTATGACTAAAATCCTCCAAAGTGAACATTCACTACAAGTAGTCATAACCCTAAAAGACTATATGAGTAAACAGTTCTACAAGAATAGTTCTTATCGCTACGAGGCTGTGTTTAACATTATCTGGCATTGCGCTGAGAATATGACTTACCCAGATTTCTCCAAAGCTTGGCACAATTAACGAACTAAAGAATAAGCGCAGAGTCCTTTATCTTCCTTTGCGTTCCTCTGCGCTTCCCTCCGCGTTCCTTTGCGTTAAAAAACAATTTCCTCCCTCATCCTCTCTTCCAGCACATCCAACAACCCATCCACATCCTTACCAACTTCCTCAAAACAAATCGGTGGTGCTGGTTCCGGTGCAAACTGAATTAACTTAATTTCCCCCTTCCCAATCCCAATCATCACAACTTCCACTTCCGGCTTATGATTCTCGACAATTCCCAAAATTTCCTGAAGCCGATTCTCAACTCTAATATTTAAATTCTCTATCTGCTCTTTCGGACAATAAACAAAATGCGGCGTTGGTTGCAAATCAATACCAATAGTACCTTGACTGTCACCATTTGCTAACCACAATCCCCAAAACAGCGCCGCCAATTCCTGCTGATTTGCTTTGACAAATTTATCCAACTGGCGACGCCACTTAGTATCACCTGATTCTGGTTGACTATTACCAAAAAACATAAATAATTCGTAATGAAGACACAAAACTTTGCGCGAAAGTTATCTCAAACCTGACTGTACACGCCAGAGGCTAGAATAAATCCCATCTTTCTCCAGCAATTGCTCATGGGTTCCCGATTCTACTAATTTCCCATGTTCCATGACATAAATGCAATCGGCATTGCGGATGGTGGAAAGACGATGAGCGATCGCAATTGTAGTTCTATCTACTGTAATTCGTTCAAGCGATCGCTGGATTGCTGCTTCTGTCTCATTATCCACTGCTGAGGTCGCTTCATCTAAAATCAGAATAGGGGGATTTTTGAGAACTGCACGGGCGATCGCAATCCGTTGTCTTTGTCCACCAGATAACTTTTGTCCTCTTTCCCCCACAATTGTCTCATAACCTTGGGGCAGGTCAATAATAAATTCGTGCGCCTCGGCTATCTTCGCCGCCGTGATAATTTCTTGCTCTGTAGCCTCAAAGCTACCATAGGCAATATTCTCTGCTACAGTGCCATGAAATAGAAAGACATCTTGACTCACCAAACCAATGCAACGCCGTAAATCTTGCAAATTCAAACTTTGCAAATCAATGCCATCGAGAGTTATGCTTCCAGTTTGCACTTCGTATAACCGCAATAAAAGTTTAACTAAAGTGCTTTTACCAGAACCAGTTGAACCTACAATTGCAATGGTTTTCCCCGCCGGAATATCCAAAGACAGATTTTTAATTACTGGAAATCTATCTTTATAGGCAAAATAAACATTTTTAAATTGCACTTCACCGCGCACTTCATCCACAGGTAACGATACATCACCTGTATGAATAGCAATAGGAGTATCCAACAAATTCATGACTCGATTAGTAGAAGCCATTGCTCTTTGATATTGATCAAAAGTTTCGCCTAATCTTGTTAAAGGCCACAGCAATCGTTGGATTAAAAATACTAATACGCTGTAAGTACCTACAGACATTTTTCCAGAAACCGCTGCCATCCCGCCATATAACAGTAATGCCGTGAAACCCACTAAAATCAGCATCCGAATTAACGGTACAAAAGCAGCAGAAAGAGTAATTGCTTTAGAGTTACTACGGCGATAAGCTTCACTATCTAATTCCAGACGATAGGCTTCATAAACTTCGGCGGTGAAACTTTTAATAGTAGTAATTCCGCTAATATTGTTTGACAAACGCGAATTAAGAAAACCTACCTTTTCGCGCACATCAGCATAACGAGGTGCGAGTAGTCGTTGATAAGCAAAAGAACCCCAGAGGATAAATGGCATCGGTGATAAAGCCATCCACGCTACACTAGGAGCCAAAATAAAGAAAGCAGCGCCAATAATTAGAACAGTTGCGGAAACTTGAATGATATCATTCGCTCCTCCATCCAAAAATCGCTCTAATTGGTTAATATCATCACTGAGAATAGACATTAAACCGCCAGTGCTGCGTTCTTCAAAATAAGCTAATTCCAACTCTTGCAAATGTTTGTATGCATCCAAACGCAAGTCATGCTGAATATTTTGAGCCAAATTCCGCCAAAGTCGAGCGTAGGCATACTCAAAAACAGATTCTAGTATCCAAATGATCACAGTCAGGAAGGAAATAATCAAAAATTGTTGAAAGACATCGCGTACCCCTAACTGGGCAATTATGGAATCCTGCTGCTTGACTACCACATCCACCGCGACACCAATTAAGCCGGGTGGTGCCAAGTCGAAAAACTTATTGAGGGTAGAATAAGTAGTCGCCAGCCAAATTTGTTTACGATACTGGTGTCCATACTCAAGCAAGCGCTGGAGAGGATGCGTTGAATGTTTACGCCTTTTTGATTATTTCCTTCCTG
>NZ_JAIVFR010000644.1 GCF_020829685.1 Nostoc sp. CHAB 5715
GCGAGGGGGTTCAAGACTTTCCCCTGTTTGATATTCTGTAGACTGGGGACGACCTTCTAAAAACGGATATTCATCTGGGTCAAATAGTTGCCCATGACGAGCAGGTAAGTATAAATCAGCATGACCGCCGCCGTCGTAAACCAAACGGAAAAGACTCAGCAACCATGCCCAAGCACCATACCGTTGATCCATTGTATCCGGGTAATTGCCTGCATCTTCTCGCAATCGCTCGTAAAGTCCACTAACTGAGTAGTAGCGTGTATAAACTGCATCTTGAGACATCAGTCCCCGATCTTCAGCGTAAAGCAGGAATACCAACCGCAGCAAGATGGTAATCAGTCCACCGTAAATATGCTGGGGTGCAGTAGTAGCAATGTCACTCACTAAGCGGCTTTTACTGGTTGCATCTGCTATTTGGAAGCCGCGTAGTAAATCCCATAATGCCTCTAATACCTGCTCTGCAAGCTTTATAGAGACATCATTTTGATATTTCCGGCTTTTTTCTAGGATTGCAGACAAACGGCGATCGCTAGGGACATTAAACAGTCGATCAGCCGAGAGCAACATCTCCATTGCACCCAAAATCAGCCGCCCAGATACCTCACACATTGCCTGCACAGGAAAAGTCAGGTGTCCCGATGACTCACCAAGTGGTGCATAAACCAAACGCAATTCTGTACCGTTGCACAATAGCCCAGTGTAAACTTTTGTTTCTTTCAAAAGGCGCTCAAACTTAGACTGGGGGCTGGCGTGCCAACCAGTCGATTTACTATCTTCCGTGCCTGCATTGTCAAGTTCAGTACCAGGGGAAAGCACCTGTACCAGCATCATCCAACCGCCATTAGGGTCAGGTACAGCATAGGTGGGTATCAAAACTTCGTTGTAATCTGGGAGTGCGATCGCTAATTCTTCTGGGCTGACAACTAAATCTTCTGCCTGCCAACCTAAAACATTGATAGTGAAAGCAGGAAAGTCGTCAATTCCAAAGGTTTCCTTGCCTATATCACCAGAGAGAGGTTCGCGTCTGGCAACTTCTTGCAGTGTTTGTTGCAGTTCTACCACATTGCGGTTAACTACAGCTTGGGCTGCTGACAATGCAGGCGGAGACACCACCAACCCCACAGGCTGGAGAAAGCCTAACCATTCTTTATGTAACCGAATTTCTGGATCGTTTGCCATTGTTTATACTCCCTCTAGCCGGAAATCGGCCATAAATAAATTACGCCGACAGGCTCAATCCGCACTGCTTTTACTTTGTAGGCGGCTTCAATCCGGGCTGGTTCTGAAATTAGTTCGGTTGCGATCGCTTGAAGGCGTTTTTCCCAATGGCGACGGTCTGCATCCAATTGGCGCTGTTCTTCTATAAATGGAAGAGACAACTGCACTGCCTTAGATTCTTCCTGACACTTGATGATTCGCGTCTGCTGTTCCTCCAGAATCTTCTGCATCTCAGCAGCTTCTCTAATACCTCGTTCTGTGAGTTTCCTTTCCGCCCTTTCTGCTAAAACTGTGGCGCGGCGTTTCAAATGGGGTATTAATTCTGCTATATCTTGGGCGGCACTTTTTTTCAGTCGCTCTTTTACTGCTTCTGCGACTTGCAACAAGTGGGGAGAAGCTAAGGAAGTTTCAAGTAACTCTAGTACATTATCTTTCTCGCCTTCTGTTAAAGACTGAAGTTTCTTGCGTCCCCGACTGGTTGGGTCTGACCACTCTGCTGCTACTGCAATTACTTGGTCGTGCAAGCGAGAAGCACGTTCACCATACAGAGCCAGCCGTCCCAGTGCAATCACTTTTGGCATTGGGTCATTAGTCAGACAAACACAAGCACGAGTTAATTCATCATGCAAGAAACCCTGAGCTAAAAACCTGCTCAGTAGGCGCTGGACAATTCTGTGTTCTAAATGCAGATGAACTACATCCCCATCTAAAGAACCAGGATCTCGAAATACTACAGGACGAATCGGTGCTGATTTTCGCCATTCCCAAGGTTTTTGTCCGATTTTTCGAGGTGTTCTCAGGGTATCAAGTGTAGTTGACCATGTTGGATCTGCACCAGTACGCTGGTCGAGAGCCGGAATTGTCCAACGCGCAGTTACAGGATTGTTAGCAACCTCATTCACATCTACAGGGACAAGTGTTGGGACTCCCAGAATTTCTAAAGAAGCAGAGATGGCATTGCGGAAGTGATTGTCATCTAGTCCCAACCAAACCCGCGAGTCTTTCAACATTTCTTGTAAATTCTCAACTTGTTTAGTCAAATCCTGTTGGCGGAGTCTCGCTTGCTCCAGTTCCTCATTAATTACCTGTGTGTTTACTGTTTCCTTGTTATTGAGTTGTTCTGCCTGATTAATCGAATCAGTAAGATGATTTACTTCTTGGTGGCGAATCCCATTAGCAAGTAAGCGCGACACATTTCTTTCAACTACTGGTGCAAGAGAGCCAAGTTCTTGTTGAATCGTGGCTGTTTTCCGCACCAGTACATCCAATACTTTGTCTTCTGTGCGTTGTGGTAAGACAAAGTAATAGCAATGGACAACAGGCGATCGCTGTAATTTGCGGTCAATCCGTCCATTGCGCTGTTCCATCCTTGATGGGTTCCACGGCACATCAAAGTGGAACAAGTCAGCACAGTTATTTTGGAGGTTCACCCCTTCTCGTGCTGCATCTGTGGCAATCAGGATTCGCAAGGGATGACGTGCCGGGTCAGCGTTAAATGCACTTTTAATAGCTTCGCGGCGTTCTTCTCCAATGCCCCCGTGAAATACATCTATGCGTTCTTGTTCACGGTTAGAGCCAGCGATCACTGTTTGTAATTGCTGTTGTAAATAACGTTTAGTATCTGTATATTCTGTAAAGATAATTACTCGTCGTTCTAACCAAGGGGCATTCGGTTGACCTAGATCGGGACAAAGATTTTGGCGAATCCACTCTACCAGTTGTTGAATCCGTGGATCTGGCTGGTAGCGGGAGGAATTCGCTACATCTGCCATCTCATCTAAAATTGCTAGTTCACGGACTGTTTGTCCCGCAGCTTGCATACTAGCTGCTGCCATTTGAGCATCTTCTTCTGCAATTACTTCCTCTTCGGAAAATTCAGCCCGTTCGTCATCTGCACCAGGGGATTCAAACAGCAACGGGAGACTGGCTTGATGTATGGAAGGACGGTTAATTGCTTGCTTTTCCATTGCCGTCCGATGCACCTTTAAAGTCCGAGCAAATGCCTCAATGGAAGACAAAAGACGCTTTTGTAGTGAAGTAATTACCAGCATCGCCGTAGTCTGGGTGGACTTAGCTGCATCTTTAAGTCGTTCCTCACGCAGATTGCGATATTGTTGCAGCAATCGGGATAATTTGAGTTCGGGCGCGTCTTCTGGCAGGTTATCAATAACTATAGGGAGAACGTAGCGTTGGGGAAACTCTTCTCCGATCTCCCGTAAATCTTGTTTTAAGCGCCGCACCATTACAGTGTCTAACAACTTGCGATTACGAACGGGTACTCCTCGGCAGAAACGCTGGGGATCAAGGATTTCTAGTAAGGCAGCGAAGCTGTTGGAGTGTCCATTGTGAGGTGTAGCAGAAAGAAATAATTTGTGTTCAAAACGCGGTGCTAAGTCTCGAACAGTGCGTGTTAACTGTGAATCAACGGCATACTTTGCACCACTCGCAGGTGCAGCATTATGAGCTTCGTCAAGGATGAGCATGGAAGCAGCCGCAAAATCACCAAGCCAGTCCCGTAACGGTGCGGCATAGGTTTCATCTCGTAGTAAAGCGTGGGAGATAATAAACCGAGTGTGCGTCATCCAAGGGTTAATTCCATAACCCCGTTCTTGACGACGCGCAGCAATAAACTCACGGTCAAGAATCATAAATGTAAGCCCAAAGCGACTCTCCATTTCCTCTTGCCACTGTCTTACCACTGATGGCGGACACGAGATAACTACTCGCCTAACTTTTTGCCGCATCAACATCTCACGCAGTATCAGCCCCGCCTCGATAGTTTTGCCCAGCCCTACATCGTCAGCAATGAACAAACCGACTCTCGGCATCAGCAAAGCTTTACGTAGCGGCTCTAATTGATAAGCTTTGACTTCTATACCGGCTCGGTAAGGGGCTTGGAAAAGCTTGGCATCTGTGGAGGTTACGCAATTCCACCGTAATGTGTGCAGGTAGGCAGAAAACAGACGCGGATTATCAAAACCTCGATTTGCTATGGAATCCCAAGATGTTGCCCCTACGATTTTGGCATCTATTTCCCGTTCCCATAGGACTTCTAGCGATTCTCCTAACGCATCATCTTCTAAACAAGAAAGGCTAACTTTTGTGTCTTGCTCTGGAGACGGTTTCGACACAACTTCTTCTACAAGATACTGCCGCGATCGCACGCGCACAATCTGTCCAGTTACAATGTCAGTCACTCGTGTCTTCCTCTTTGTAACTGGACTGGTATTATCCCTCCTCTAATC
>NZ_JAIVFR010000645.1 GCF_020829685.1 Nostoc sp. CHAB 5715
ACTTCAATACCTCCTGCTTGTTTGGGTGGTACGTTCTCCACTCTCACGCACCCTAGAGGAACATTTTCTTCGGCGATCGCATTTTCTCCCTGAAAAACTTCAATTTCTACCACTTCTTGTTCATCAAACACGGTGGAATAAACATGGGAGCGAGAAACGGGAACAACGCTGTTGCGGGGAATAATCACACTAAAGTAACCTGGCATAATACCCATTGGTGTAGGCACAGCCGCAGCAATGCCCAGAGAATGAGGAATCACATCTACAAGAATGGCATCAACGGATTCACCTACCAGCACCCCAGCTTGTAAAGCTGCTCCTAACGCCACACAAAGGTCTGGTTGAATGCCATCGCTGGGAGTTTGTCCCAGATGTTCTGAGATCATTTGTTGCACTAGAGGAATGCGTGTGGAACCACCAACTAGGATAATGCGGTCAATATTGTCGGGTTCAAGATTGGCATCTGTTAGGGCGCGGTCAATTGCTTCTAGGGTTTCTGTCAATAGTGGGCGAATCAATTTTTCAAAATCTGCTCGCGCCACTTCTGTCTCTAGATGTAGTGCAGTCTTGCCTTTACTACCTAAAAAGGCTTCCCGAACTGTGGCAAAGGCGTGGGAACTCAGGTCAATTTTTAATTGCTCTGCTGCTTTCAAAAGACGCGCTTGGGTAGCCGCATCATCTGGTACATCCACACTATGCTGTTTGCGGAATAGATCCGCTAGATGGAGTTGCAAAAGCCTGTCGAAATCGTCTCCACCCAAGCGGTTGTTACCATGAGTGGCTAGTACTTCTGTGACTTCGCCTGTAATTTCGACTACCGACACGTCAAAAGTACCACCTCCCAAGTCATAAACCACAACCCGTTCTGTGTCTTGCGATCGCAAATCATAAGCTAAAGCCGCCGCCGTTGGTTCGTTGATAATTTGCAGTACCTCCAAACCCGCTATCTCGCCAGCAGTTTTAGTTGCCTGCCGTTGAGCATCCGTAAAGTAGGCTGGAACTGTAATCACTGCTTGGGTAATTGTTTCCCCTAAAACATTCTCAGCCCGTTGTTTCAGGGCACGGAGAATAATAGCGGAGACTTCATGAGGTAAGTATTCCTTATCTCCTAAAGTTGTTTTGTGGTCAGTTCCCATCCAGCGCTTAATTGACTTCACGGTGTGTTCAGGAGCCGCAGCATACTGACGGAGTGCTTCTCGTCCCACCAGCAGTTTACCCGTATCGCTAAACCCCACACAGGAAGGTAAAATCAGGTCGCCATCTTCTCCTGGCAATACCCGCACCTGTCCGTTTTCGACAATCGCTACTTCGGAATTTGTTGTGCCTAAGTCAATACCAACTGCTTTCATAAAATTCGATTAAAAGTAAACTGCACTAATTTCCCCAGTCCAAGCGTCCCTAATCAAGAGTCCCTTGTGCTGCTACAATCACCTGTGCTTCCCTCAGAACGCGATCGCCCCATAAATAACCCCGTACTACTTCCTGAATTACGATATTGTCTGTAACATCTGCTCTGAACTCACGTCCCACAGCATACATTGTCTGGGAATCAAAAGGTTTTCCCATAGATGTAATCGGAATAACACGCCGTTGTCGTAGTACCTCTAAAAGCGATCGCCTAATTAACTCTACTCCCTGCTGATTGCTGGTTAAAATTTCACTTAAATCTGATGATGTTAGTGATTTTTCAGACACTATTGACTGAGCTTCCTTGCTAGGAAACCACTGTCCTAGTTTCTCCCAGAAGCTTTTTTGTGTTGCTGGTTTTGGTTTTGAGGTAGCAGATAATGCTTCTATTTCCTCTTGCCAGTAAGTACAAGCCTGATCTAAAGCATCCAGGATACCCAGCAAATCTTTTAACAGTTTCTCCTGCTGCTGCTCAAATTGTCCCCATGCCTGTTTTTGGCTTTCTTCCAGACGTATTTGCAACTGTTCTTTATCTGCGCGAGTTACTTCCAATGCTTGCACAAGAGCATCTTGAGTAGAACGCAATAATTTACCCTGTTGCTTAACTTCATGGCGCAGGGCAGTCCATTCTGCCACCATTTGATAAGGGTCAAAGGAATTAGCAGATTCTGGTGGTTCACCCAGATATTCAGGGATTGGTTGTTCTGAGTGTAAATAATCTAGAAATTTGGCAAATAAAGCTTCTTTGTCATTTGTCATTTGTCATTTGTAAATAGTTAGCGGACATTAGAAAAATCAGTAACTAACAATTACGAATTACGTAAAGCCTGCGGCATAGCTTTGCTTGGAGCGTAGCCCATTACGAATTATTTAAAATGTGGCACGAATTAAATCATCCAGGCTAACTTGTAGTTGAGCAAGCGCTTTTTCTCGCAACTGTTTTAATATCTCTGGGTTAAGTTCTGCTTCTAGTGGACGAAATTTTAAGAAATCCTCATCCTGAGTTGTTTCTCCTTTGCGAAT
The DNA here is from genome assembly GCF_020829685.1 of Nostoc sp. CHAB 5715. Classification (GTDB taxonomy): domain Bacteria; phylum Cyanobacteriota; class Cyanobacteriia; order Cyanobacteriales; family Nostocaceae; genus Nostoc. Next base: position 2,431 of record NZ_JAIVFR010000645.1, read on the forward strand.
TGCCTCGTAAGCTCCTCGAATTTTCTTAAACTCTTCTGGATAAGTATGAGCGGGAAATTCCCGCAGTTTGGCATGATAGGCCGCTTTAATTTCGGCAGCAGTAGCTCCTGGAGAAATGCCTAAGCGTTCGTAGTGGTCAGTCATCAAATAATTCCAAATTAAAAATTTACTATTTATTGTTCGTCACTATTAAGTACAACCTACTAAAAACTAACTTTTAAAACAATTCCTGAAAACCACCTTTTCTTCTACCCTTTCGTTTCTTACGCGTAGGCGGTAAGTTTCCAAAGATAAAGTCTAAGTCTGGTTCTTCTTCCTCATCATCTTCATCGAAGTTAGGCATACTGTTTAACATCTTTTGCTTGAGTTCTGGAAGCATCCGTTCAAACTCAGCTTTGGGCATTTTGTTGCCAAGTAATTTTTGCAGCATCCCTGATAAGAAGTCATCAATATTTGAAATATCCAGGTTGTCAAATTCCTCTGGGTCTGGCATTATGCTAGTCGTTTCTTGAGCAGAGAGAAAAGCCTGTTCTTCCCGAAATGCTTGTAATGCTTTGGCATCTTGTAAGCGACGGGCTAATTCAAATCCCTGTTGCTTTAATTGTTCATAGTTTGGGTGATCAACATGGTAAGTAGTGGCTCTAGCTAATAGTAATAAAGGATTTTGAGGTTCCCGACGCAGTGCTGACTCCAGCACAGGTACAAGGGTTGTAATCTCACCAAAACGGCGCACTTGAAGTTGAATATTTGCCAGAGCATTTCCTGGCTGTGGCATGGTGTCGAGGTAGGTACGTAGAGGAACCTCTAGTTTTTGGGGACTACCTTCTTTGACAGCTAAGACAACTAAATGAGCAACTCTGGCTTCTGGGTGTTCTGTTGATAAGTTGAATAATTTTTGTAGATACTGACTTGTTAAAGCGGCGATGCCTTTTTCACGTTTGGCGAAGAGGTGGATAGAAAGAGAAATTGCCTGCAATACAGGAATTTGTTCTTGACCAGATAATTTTTTCAGGAGAGTGTCCCATGCTTCGACTGCTGCTTTTTGGTGTAATGAAACTCGACCGCCGGAATTGGGCGGACTTTGCACTGCATTCACGAATATCTGACAAGCACGTATAGCAGGATCTTTTTTATCTTCTGTCTGCACCAGACGGCTAAATAAGGGATAACTTAACGTAGATAGAGCATCTACCCAAGGCAATATTTCCACTTCAGTTTCAATGCTCAGGTCGCCAAAGTGCTTGCCAAATTTACGCCGAGCTTCATTACGTGCTTGTTTGTCTCCTACTTCCTCCCAACATTGCAGCAAAATACCGTAAACTTCGTCATACCGACATCCACCTTCTAATGCTTGGGTAAGCAGTGCGATCGCTTCAGTATAATTTTCCTCCATTGCCGCAACTAGTCCCTTACGCCCCAGGAACTCTGGCGATGTGGGACAGATGCGTTCTGCTTGTTGCAAAGCTCCTAAAGCGGCGCGTTCCCGATCTATTGCCATGTAAGCATCTGCCATCCAGCAGTGCAGATGTGCTAGGGTCGGTTTCAATCGTTGTGAAGGCCATTCTTGAGGTTTTTGTTTTGCTTCCTGCTCTAACCACTTCAACAAACGGGTCAACAGACGTGGGCGTTCTTGATCGGAATCATTAGCATCCAAAACTTCTAAGAGATTGATTGCCAACTGGGGGTTAAAGGGTTGCTCTGTCAACAAAAGCTGCCAGAATAGTTCAGCACAGTTTAATTGTCCTTGATTCAGTGCTTGTTGTCCGGCTAGGGTAAACAGCAGTGGACGGAGACTTTCTATTTCTAGAAAGCGCGTGGAACGCCGCTCTATCTTCAACAGCAGATGTGCGGCCTCATGGTGATCGCTTTGGTCAATCAGTTGCAGCATTCGCAACGCCGTTAATGCCTCTTGGGTAATTTTATCTACTGTTTTTTGCGGATTCCTAGATTGTAGAAGTTGTTGTCCCGTTTTTCCTTGCTGGAAAGTCGCCAATCGCTCTAAAATTGGATGCTCCAAATACTTTGGTTCGCC
>NZ_JAIVFR010000646.1 GCF_020829685.1 Nostoc sp. CHAB 5715
CAGAAATAGGCGAAAGACTACATAGCGAGTTCGACCGATCATTTTATTAAAGGTATCGCGCATTCTTACCTCCAAATTTTATTTGTCATTTGTCATTTGTCATTTGTCATTTGTCATTTGTCATTTGATTAATAACCAGTGACTCTTGACTTTTAACGTTTGGCTCATATTCATCTTAGTTTACTACTTGTACATGAAGCCGCCTAAACAATCACAGCCGTCAGCAGAAAATCCCGAACCAGATTTTGAACAAGAACTAGAGGAAGTAGAGCGATCGCTCCTATCCTTAAAAGAACGTTACGATCAAGTGCAACGCGATCGCCAACAACAGGCACAATGGCAACAGCGCCGCGATCAACTAAAGCACAATAAATCTCAGACACCAGAAATCAAAGCAGAGTTACGACAAATTCAACAGCAGTTGGAAATGCTAGAACTAAACTTAGAAAGCCAGTTATTTTCTTGGCGTAGCCTCAAAAAACCTTTCTGGCAAGTCGTCCGCTTTGGTGGAATGGGCGTTATCATAGGCTGGATATTAAAGTCTTGTGCTGGATAAATATGGCAAATCGACGGATTGCAGAAATATTGCAAAGTGGTCAACCTGATGAGTCTCTCCTAGTGCAAGGCTGGGTGCGGACGAAGCGCGAGTCCAAAGGGTTTGCTTTTATTGAAGTCAATGACGGCTCATCACTAGCTAATTTGCAAGTCGTCATTAATCAAGATTTGCCAGATTACGAACCTATCTTGAAAAAACTGAATACAGGCGCTGCTGTCGAGGCTACAGGGGTACTAGTGGCTTCTCTTGGTAAAGGACAACAGATTGAGTTGAAAGCCGAGACAGTGAAAGTTTATGGAGAAGCTGATCCCGATACATATCCCCTGCAAAAGAAACGCCATTCCTTTGAGTTTCTGCGAACCATTGGACATTTGCGATCGCGGACTAATTCTTTTGGTGCAGTTTTCCGCGTCAGAAATGCTTGTTCGACAGCAATTCACCAATTTTTTCAACAAAGAGGCTTTTTGTGGGTACACACACCCATCATCACTGCTAGCGATTGCGAAGGTGCGGGTGAACTGTTTAGCGTTACCAGTTTAGATTTAAAGAATATTCCCCGCACAGAAAACCAAGCAGTAGATTATAGCCAAGACTTTTTTGCTAAACCCACATATTTAACAGTTAGCGGGCAGTTGGAAGCGGAAGTGATGGCGATGGCGTTTAGCAACGTCTACACCTTTGGCCCTACCTTCCGTGCAGAAAATTCCAACACCTCCCGCCACCTAGCAGAATTTTGGATGGTTGAGCCAGAAATGGCTTTTTGTGACCTAGAAGGGGATATGGATTTACATGAGGCGTTTCTCAACCACATTTTTAAATATGTGTTGGAAACTTGCCCAGAAGATATGGAATTTTTCAATGAACGCATTGATAAATCTGTGTTGGCAACAGCCGAAAATATTATTAATAATCAGTTTGAACGGTTAACTTATACAGAAGCCATCAAACTTTTAGAAAAAGCTGATGTTAAATTTGAATATCCAGTGAGTTGGGGTTTAGATTTACAATCAGAACACGAACGGTATCTAGCTGAACAATTATTTAAAAAGCCTGCGATCGTTACAGATTATCCCGCGCAAATCAAAGCTTTTTATATGCGCTTGAACGACGATGAAAAAACCGTTCGCGCAATGGATATTCTTGCACCTAAAATTGGCGAAATTGTCGGCGGTTCTCAGAGGGAAGAACGCTTGGAAGTTTTAGAACGTCGGGTATTAGCGCAAGGTTTAAAGCCAGAAGACTTGTGGTGGTATCTTGATTTGCGTCGTTATGGTACTGTCCCTCACGCTGGTTTTGGGTTAGGTTTTGAACGACTTGTACAATTTATGACTGGTATGGGAAATATTCGTGATGTGATTCCGTTTCCCCGTACACCTCAAAGTGCTGAGTTTTAGTTTAAATTTTAGACCTGGCCATTTCTAATTACCAGGTTTTTGACTTTTGTGGATAAACAGAAATCCATCTGAGAAGATTTATCATGAGCATACAAGACCAAACCATTGGTAAAATCCGGCAAATGCCAGAAGCTTTAGTTCAGGAAGTCAGTGATTTTATCGACTTCCTATTAATGAAACATAGCGGTAAGAACTGGGAACTATGGCTTCAGTTTAGCGAGTCGTTAGAAATAGTAGAATCAGATTTTTCAGAATATTTATCTAATTTAGAAGATTATGAAGAACGCTTGGCGCGTGGAGAAATCCAGTGGTAGATATCTCAAGAGGAAATGTAGTTTTGTGTGATATAAATCCTGTTATGGGTATGGGAAATATTCGTGATGTGATTCAGTTTCCGCGTACACCACAAAGTACTGAGTTTTAGTTTGAAACCCAGGCGATTATAAATCACGTCTACACAAACCAAGTCCGTCTGCGCGGACTAATAAAAACTTTGAAACCCGCAAATGCGGGTTTTGCTTGTATAGCCGTGTATTTTATAAAGCCATTAATTAAAATTAAGAATTTTGAATCTCCTCTTGTAAAACTTGAACTTGCTCAATAGATAATTCAGTAACTTGAGCAATTTGCTCTAAACTCATTCCAATTCGCAACAAATTTAAAGCCAACTTTTTTGTTGTTTCTGCTTTCCCTTCGGCTTTGCCTTTGGCTTCGCCTTTAGCTTCGCCTTCTTCTAGGATTTGTTGATAAATGACTGATTCGCGCATAATCTCACTCCTTAAAATCTTGCTAATTACATTTTTATTTAACACCAGACCTGCTAAAATGCCACTGGCAGCAGCTATATTTCTTTGTAGCTGGCGATCGCTAATTGCTTCAACTGCTTTGACTACTTGGGTTAATACCATTGTAGGATCGTTTGTCTGACTTAGCACGGCAAAGGGTAATAGACCTGGAATACTCATAAACCTGTCTGTAGGTTGTTCCCACAGGCGTATTACCTCAAACTGATGGTAAGTGTTGTTTAATTTAAAACTATTTTGACTGACTAATTGTGAACTTGTCTTTCTCAAATAGATTACTATTTGGCGCATTTCTTTGTTAGGAAAGCGGCGATAAACCCTAACCCGATAATCTAACATCCGAAAGAGGATATCTTCATCAGCGTCGGTTTGAAATTCGGTATGTAGAACTAAATCATCAGATTGCGATAAGATTAATGAATCGGCGCGAATTGGTTCGCTTGATAATTCAGTAGGGCTAAGTTCTGTTAATTTAATCGGTGAACCTAGTAACCATGTTGCTAAATCATCTTTGAAGTTTTCGGCAATGAATTTACAGATATTGTCATACATGGCAGCTTTAAAGAAATTGTATCAGGTGTTGTTTATTAAAATTGCTGTGCCCTTACGAGAAATCTATATGTATCAGAATTTTTGTTAAGATGCACATAATAAGACCCCCCTGTAGTCCCCCCGATGCTTTGGGGGGACTACAGGGGGGTAAAAATATGCAGCTTCACAAAGAAACGGTATAACTGCCGAATTATAAGCAATTCTTCACATTGACTATATCTAGATTAATGGTTTGCAAAGGCAAATACTTTCTTGCTTGCCTGGGTGGAATAAGTGACGCTAGTGTTAAAAGAATTATGCAAAGTAAAACCCTCATCCCAGAAGTCGAGTAGGAAGCTAGAATGGCAATTCTAAATAAACAAGTAAAATCTAATACTGATATTTTAGATAATAGACGCACCCAAACTTGTATCCAAGTTCGCATTCCTAAAGACTTGTATGAGGAACCAGTCATTTCACGACTGGTTTCTCACTATGGCATCACAGTGATTATTGCTGATGCCCAGGTAAGCACAAACGTGCCACAATATAGCTGCTTCGATCTTGAACTGCCAGGTACTGTTTCTCAGATTGAAAGCGCCCTAACTTACCTGGATGAACTGGATTTAGAAGTTTTGCACCAATCCAGCCCTGAAGAAGATGGGTGGTAAATCTTAGTTAGGAGTTAGAAGTTAAAAAATTCATAATTCGTAACTCCTAACTTTTAACTTTTAACTTTGTTTAAGCCATTTGATTTTCAATCGCCCACCGCGCTAGTTCAGTGCGGTTGTGAAGATTGGTTTTGCCCAACATATTGGACACATGGCTTTCAACCGTGCGCTGACTAACATTTAGTTCTTCAGCAATTTCCCGGTTAGCTAAACCCCTAGCGACAAACTGGACTACTTTCAGTTCGGTTGGCGTTAATTGCACATCGAAGGGAACCTGGATACGGGAACCGTTTTCGCCTCCTTTTGCTTGGTGTTCTTTCCAACGGATAGTTTGTTTCAGCGAGGATTCAACTTGCGCTACGAGTTCTTCTGGTTCAAAGGGTTTGACCATATAAACATCAGCACCTTTATTCAGACCCTTAACTCGGTCTGCACTTTGTCCCTTAGCTGAAAGGAAAAGAACCGGAATCCAGCTGGTGCGTTCGATGTGCAATTAGATCGGAA
>NZ_JAIVFR010000647.1 GCF_020829685.1 Nostoc sp. CHAB 5715
TTCATTATTGTCGGGGCAGTATTGTCGATTAGTGCGCCGGCATTTGCTGAAAGTCGTGCGGTTAATATCAGTATTGGCAGTATTGGTGGCTCCTTAGATAATGCCGCTTTGCGAACAATTCGCCAGGTTATCGGGTTTGCAGTCGGCACTAGCACCATCGATAAATTCATTGTATATAGTCCCAGAGTCGGATCTCCTATTCCCATCGAAGGAGGTTTATCTGCTTGTGCTGAAGCTGGCTTCGGCACAAGCAATACAACATTTAATGCTTTTATCCAGCAGTTGCGTTCAATTAATCCCAAACCAGGGACTTTCTACAATGTAGAACTTACCGCAAGCTGTAAACAGAAATAAGAATGTCGTTTGCACTCAAGCGCGGTAGGATGGGCTTCCTACCTCAGCCCATCCATCGAGTTACACGTAAGCTTGATAACACTTTCTTTGTCTCAACGCCATTTAATTTGTCACTGTACAGCACTATAACCCTTAAACAAAATTTCAAGAGACCATGAGCAAAAAATCAATTTACTACAAATACCGACTCATTCTCCTATTCGGTGCAATTCTAGCTAGCTTCGGATTTTACCCGAAGATACATGCTCAGGACATTTCTGCTCCAGACACTACTGATTCTGTTGCCATCACTGTCGAAAATCAAGAGTTTCCCCAATGGGGATATTACACGATACGGAGAGATTTTCGCAGATGTGCTTCTCCAATATGCGGTGGATATTTTATCAAGCAAGTCAACTTGAAAGCTACTCCTTGCTTGGATGGTGTTTTTCGCTCCGAATGTTATGTGTCTGCAATTGATTGGAGTTCCCTGAAAGTCTCACCTTACCAACTGGTAAAAATTCAAAATGATGATGGTAGCCGTGTGATTCTCAGAGGTAGCATAGTTCCAGTGGAATTTGCCCCATTCGGTGAGTTTGGGAACTTGAGAGTTAAAGAAGCCTTCTATGCTGCTACAGATGCCCCACCAAAAGGTACTTTTGTGGGACTAAAAGACAATGGCATTCGTTGCATCACAACTCCTTGCTTCTCAACAAATCAACTGGTTTTGAATAAACTGAGGATTTCTCAAGTCTCGTCAATCGATTTGAGTCAAACGGGTGCAACACAAAAACAACTTGACGCAGCAACAAGCGAAATTTTCCGTCAAGGTTTGATTGCTGTAGGTAAAACTGAGGTAGTAGGCAACTCAGATCCAACCAAGAGAGATACTAAGTTTGTGGTTACACAATTTTATTTGAGAGTGGAACCGAAATAAAGAAATAAGGTTATCTTTGCCACTGGCTCATCCTGAAACTGTGCGATCGCCCATAGCAGTATGAATGTGGAAAGCTCAACTGGAATCAGGGTCAGGGCAGGTGTGAGCAGAAGCTTGAGGGGGAGAATACTGATTTATTGCATAGCCCTATAAAAGATCAACCTTCTTTACCCAACCAGAACACCCATAACTGATTGGGCAGAAATTTTTCAACTTTAACTGGCTAAAGATTTACCAGTTCTAGATAATAATTTACCTAGTCTCGGAAGCGGGCCTTTAAAGCCTCTTTTTGCTTCTTGCCCTACAGTAGTTGTCTGTTCTCCTAGCTTTTCTAAGATAGGGCTAATGTCGGATGGTTTAGGATTTTTGTGCTTTAAGACTTGTTTGAGTTGTTTCAACCCATTAGCAATCTCTTGCAAACTTTCGCTATCTGATTTGTGCAGCAAATTATACCACTTGTCAATAGAGCCTAATGCTACGTCAGTCTCAACTTGAGTTAAATCTTCTTCCAAAGTTTCGATTGCAGAGTCGATTTCTTCAATCTCTTCATGCTCTTCGGCTTTACCTAAAGAGTTACTAACTTTAGTTAATTGTTTGCCCAATCTCCGCACAGGAGTTCTAATCTCTTTTTCTGCATCTGATGCAAAGTTAGCTGTTTGCTCACCAATTTCTATCAGCACTTCGCTAATTTCATGTCCGGTAGCCTTATTGCTCTTGAGGTGCTGTTTAAGTTGTTTTAATTGATTTGCAATTTCTTTGACTTCTGGTTCTTTAGCCTTGTGCAGGAAGTTATACCATTCATCAATTAAGTTGCTGGCATCTTCACTTGATAAAGTAGATAAATCATCACTGAGCGTAGATTGTAATTCTTCTAGCTTTTGCTTCCAATCATCATTGATTGTTTGAGATGCTTTATTGGTAGCTTCTTGATTGCTTGCACTGTGATGGCTTTGATTTTCTGTTTTGGTTGTCATGAGGAAATTTGATTGCGATAACTTCACAAAAATACAAATATCAGTTTAGAAACCTAATTCTGTAATTCCCTCGCTCTTAGGTGCAATAATAAATACTAAATATTTAAATAATTTGACAGATGGTTTTTGGACAGTAGCTGACTAAGCAGGCAACCAAGGCTCTCAACAAGCAAGTCAAAACAATTCACGCATTCAAAATTATTAATTCAAAATTGCACTTCTAGCTTGCTCGAAACCCTTACAGGTGATTGTAGACCACTGATTTAAAAAATCAGTGCTTGCTCTGACTCGAACGCGAGTGCGTCTCCTCTCTTGAGAAGGACAATTAATTCAAAATTTTTATTTATTTTTAATGAGAGCATTTTGAATGCGTGAATTTTGAATTTCATTAAATGGTCAAGCAAGCCTTGGATGAAACAATCGACTTGCGTTCGCCCTTGGCGTTGGCGCAGCCATCGCCTTGCTTGAAGAGATGGGCGGGGAGCAGGGGAGAAGTTGCAGTAAGTTTTTTCCCTCTGCCTATCCCTTCAGCCTTGGTGTTGCTTCCGGCGATCCTTTACCAGATAGTGTAGTGCTATGGACGCGGCTGGCTCCATCGCCATTAAATGGTGGCGGTATGCCGCAGGTGAATGTGCCAGTACGGTGGCAAGTTGCTTTGGATGAAAACATGAGAAAAGTTGTGCTACGGGGCGTGGCATTGGCAACCCGTCTTGACCGTTCTCAAGCACGTTGGAACATACTTGCCCAACAGGTGCTGATGGCAGAGCTAGATCATAAAGTCGGCCCAGGCGAAATCTTTTGGAACGACTCGTGGGATGGATATCCCCTTGCACGTAATCGTGTTTTAAGTCACATCGCCAGCCGCCAGATTTCTAACCCAGTGGTGATTACTGGGGATTGGCATTCTACATTTGTCAATGACCTCAAGCTCGACTTTAAGGCTTCTAACTCTCCAACAGTGGCTACGGAGTTTGTGACTCCCTCAATTACTAGCAATGGTGATGCCAATGTCTATGGCCCCTACTACGGCCCGAAGATTCCAGAAAACCCCCATATTAAGTTCTTTGATGGCGATCGCCGAGGCTACTTCCGAGTCAACCTTAACTATGAGCGTTGGCAGACTGACCTGCGTATTGTTACAACTGTAAGTCGTCCAGATGCGCCTGTATACACCTTTGCTTCGTTTGTTGTTGAGAATGGTCATCCAGGTGCCAAATTAGACTAGTGTTTAAGTTTTTGCGTATTCAAATATTTGAATACGCAAAAGTAAAAAAGTGTAATCGCACTCCATTACTCCCCGATGAAGTAACAGAGTATTCCCGTTGTACCCGCCCAACGTAGGCTCACGCCCCAGTTGAGGCAGGGAATATGGCCATGTCAAATAAGCCCGCTTCAGCTTCCCCAGCGATTCCATAAACCTCTGCACCAATTCCTCCAACGTGCTAAAATGTACCCGTGAAATGCGATAAGCCTAACGGCATGGCTTCGCTTACCGCTAATCTCCTGAACCTGCTGACACTTCTGCGGCAGATAGTTGAATGACCGTAGATGCTTCAGCCCAACAGTACATTCGCTATCCCACACTTTCACGGTATATTAGCTACTGTTTTAAATATTTAAAATAGGATAATTTTAAGACTAATTGACAACAAAAAGTTTTGAATGAAGTTGCCAGACGATAACTTTTGCGGAGCATATTTAAAGCAGAGTATGGCACACGCAATCGAAGTGGGCGCAACACGGGACGATATAACCAGTAATAAGCCTTTTTTAAGTCATTCCACTTTGAACAGGCTTCAAGATGCATGAAATCTGAAATGTCTACAACTAACCCTCTACCCTGGTGCATCATAACATTACGACCGTGGACATCTTGAGGGTGGAGTCCGCGACTTCTAGCATAGTCCAAAGCTTCATCGATGTCCTGTATTACCTGCTGAGGAATTGGTAAACCCAAGTGCATACAATCGTAGAGTGTTGTTCCATCAAGCCGTTTCAAGACTAAAAAACCATCTGCGGCATACAAACACTCCGAGAATGCCGGATGAGAACCTAAACAACGGTAAACTTCTACTTCTTCTTCATATCCTGGTCGTCCTGGAGCATAAATCTTCACTACACAATCAGGGTAGTCAGGGTGATCAACAACTGCGGCATAATTTCCTTTGCCCAGCAATCCCCAGGGTTGTGGAAGATATTTGACTTTGATCGGAT
>NZ_JAIVFR010000648.1 GCF_020829685.1 Nostoc sp. CHAB 5715
CTCCAGAAAAACTAGAACTGAGCAACGGATACTTGGGTTATGGTGGACAAGACCAACTTGGGTTTCATTTGTCTGTTCTCACCAATATGGGATTGTTGACAGCAGTTCGACATACAAATTTGTCGCTGTGGCTAGAAGCACTCAAAGATGTGGTGAGGGAAAAACTACCGACTGTCAACGCCCAACCAGAAGTAGCAGAAGCAATGCTCAATCGATTTAATCGTGCGATTGCAGACTTGGAGGCAGTGATTGAGTATCTGGAACAATAAAATCTTGAATTTGAACGATGTCTACGACGATGCTCTTGTCAAACATCAGGTGTAGGGCTACGCCCCGGTGGAGGCGATGGTCTCCGACCGACCGGAGGCGATCGCATCTAACAACAATAATCCCATTTGCTTCAATAAAGCAGTGTTTCCATCAGGGCAACCATGTTGAATTAGGCACTTGGCACAGCCAGTATCACAATTACAATCTCGTGCGATCGCCTTAGCAGCACCAGCAAGTTTTGGCAAATGCTTAAACACAGCTTCAGCCGCACCATTACCACCATCACTGGTATCACAGAAATAGCCTGTGTAATTGTTATTTTCCCCTAACTCCTTCACTACTGTAAAATTCACCTGTTTTGGGTCAACTCTAGCCACCAGTTGTAACGCTCTCATAATTTGATGCCCAAAGCTGTGGATAGCAATTAAGGGACTGGAATATTCCCACAACTGTTGATAGCCAGGGGGAATCGGTTCTCCACTGCGGGTAAGACTAGTTCTAGTTTCCTTGGCAAAGTCTTGGAGATATTCTCGCGCACTTGAGTTTATCGCTACTTTGACCATTGGTGCTGAAAATTGTGTACGAAAAGGCTGCTCAAACTTTTCTTCTGACAGGGTTTTCACAATTACAGCTTTGCGTGTGAGTTTGCTACAAAGTGGACAACGACGTTCTTTAGGTAGCAGCTCTTTGTAGTTAAGACACCGCTTGTTCAGGCAAGTCTGCTCATAGATTTGGGTCATTAAACTGTAACCACTGGTAATGTGCTTAACCTCACCAAAACTAAGTTCCAGGATTAAGTATTCCTTACAGTCATCAACATCACTGACTTGAGAAAACAGCAATGGTAACTTCACCGGATCTGTCAGCACTGTTAGGCTACTGGTTTCTGATTCTGTAACTGCAACTGTAAACAGTGAGCTATCTGCTATCTGTTTTAATATTGCTTGCTTGCTGTTCAAGTCAAGGGAAATGCACTGATAAGTCAGCATTCGTCCATTGGTATCTTGTCGTTTGTAGATGGCTTGGGGATGGACTTCCCGGCGAGCAATATCTTCTGAGATTTCCTCTAGTTCTTCGCTAGTTTCTGCATCTACTAGCTTGATGGTAGTTTGGGATAAGCCACCCCGAAAGTTAACATCTTTATGGGGATAGCCTTTTGCCCACAGTCCATTACGACCTTTATTTAGATGCCCTTGGGCTAACAAGAGTTTTGCTACCTCGTAAGCGGCTGTGCCAAAGTAGTGCTTGATTTTATTAGTAGGAATACCAGTTTCTGCGGCTGCACACATCAAATGTTTGGCAGCAAAGATGGGATATTCGTCATTAAAAAACACTTCCTCAGCTTCTGGCGATACCAGCATTTCTGGATGTTCTGCTACATAGCAGTCAATGGGATTGAGAGCATTGGGAAGCAGCACTGTCAGTCCAGACTGAGAACGTCCGGCGCGACCACTGCGTTGCTGGTATGCCATTTTGGAACCTGGCCAGCCACGCAAAATGCAACATTCTAATTCTGGTAGGTCAATTCCGGCTTCTAATGCTTCTGTGGCAATTGTTCTTGATTTATACAACCTTCCAGAATGGCGGGGTATGTGCTGAGAGTTTTGCCACTGGCTGTGGGAGAGGTGAGGATTAAACTTTTACCTTGTCTAATTGCTTGTAATGCTTGAAGTTGGTGAGAGTAAAGTTGGGTGATTCCTAATGATTGAAGTGCTTTAATCAATTTATTTGGTAGGTCCTTAGGAATATTTTTCAGATTAGGTTCTGTGGCAGGGATAGTCTGTTGCCAGAGTAAATCTTCACCTAGAAATTCAGTAATATTTGTTGGTTCAGTAGGATGGTTATTTGAGTTGGAATATTCTGTAATGGGTGTACTAGGTGGTGTCCAAAAGCTTTGTAGCAGGGCATTGTAGTTGGGCGTGGTCATAGTCGTAGTCTTCGCTCACTGCCCTAAAAAATCCCCCATTGGGGGAGTGATATTAAATTAGGATAGGTAAGCTCGGAATCCACATAGTCAGTCTCCTGTCAGTGCGTAAATTATGAAAGTATCGAAATAATAGATAGCACAATTTTAATGAATTTAAGAAAAATAAATACATATAATGTAAATAATTTAAGAGGTGATTCTATAAAACTATCGTTAGGTAACAATATAAAAATTGAAGCAAAAGTTTATCGCTGAACTGAACAAATAAATTGAGTTATCACTTTAATAATAAATTCGTAATTTCTGTGTACCGTAAATAAAACAAGACGGAATAATTTTTCCTTGGTTACAGCTACTTTCACGCTACTCTTACTAAGAACAGTAAGAGTTTTTTATGTATCTGCTAGTTCATCTACTGTACAGACGATAGGATTGAGGTAGACAATTTTCTTTTGACATTGTTTGGCATATTTAACAACATCTGCTGTACCTCCCAAACCTCTAGAAGGTTTACCATCCCAAACAGCTACAAGAAAATCAACTATACCCACAACTTTTTTTCCAGCTTCAAAATATGACTCTTCATCTGAAGCCATTTGCGGAAGAATATTGACTGTCGTAGCTTTATCAAGTAAACAATGATATTTCTGACGTTCATATCCTTCTGAAAACTTGAACTCATATTCATTAAAAGGAATAATTATTGCGAGACTTCCGCCATGCTCCAAAACAGCCTCAGCAAACAATTGATCAGCCCCAATAGCAAGTGAGGTGACTCCAGTAAATGGTTTAGGACATTGAGCAAGAATTTTGTTAAACTCTAACTTTACCCAATTCCAATTTGTGGAGTCTTCAAGTTTTTGGTGTCCTGTAATACCAATTTTCATCAGTTTTAGAAATTCATTTAAATTTTGTGATTGTAAACAAGCCACCAGTATTCACGTCCGCGTGGTGTAAGTTGTACAGTATGGCTTTTTCGTGCTGTCCAAAATAGTTGTTCGCCGGGTATTGAAGGTTTCAGCAGACCAGCGTCGCGATACTCTTTAAGAAGTTGTGCGATAGCTACTTTTTCCTCATTTACAGGTTCATGGACATTTCCATGCTCATCTTCAGGTTCATATTCCTGATCTAGTTGATACTGGTAATCCTGTTTTGGAAAAAGCTCCAAAAGCTTATATAACTTGAGACGATCAATAAGAGGCGCACATTCACGAACTACTGTTACCCCTGTTGCATATGATTTGTAGACTGGACGTTGATCCCAAGAACCAAATCTTCGCTCTATGTATGCATAAATTGACGAGGCAGTGACCCAACCCATATGGTCAGCTGCCCCTCCCTCTAGAGCATCCAGGACTGCTGCTGTAAATAAACCATGTCCACCTGCTTCAATAGAGACTTGAGACTCACGAGACGCAGCTAGAACTGTCATATCCTCTCTTAGAACAGCTAGAGGATTATTGCCATTGCCAGACTTCAAAAGGGAAGGGTTTGCTATATCTCCACTGTGGCAACAGTCTAAGATGATAAGAATATCACTTGCTTTAGATTCGGATGCCATTTGTACTATTTCTTGCATTGGCACGCCCCAGTCATCTTTAGTGGCATCGCAAGTACATAGATATCCTCCAAATGAAGTCAGAACCCCATGTCCTGAGAAATAGAACAATATGTCCCCTCTGAAATCACTGGAAAATAGCTTTTGGCAAGCTTCTCGTAGCTTAGAACGTGTAATTGGTTGTCCATTTTCCATTTTGTCGAGTAAAGTTCGACATTCATAGTTAGGCTTACCATCTTGATTTCGCTGAAGCAACTTATTCATAGCAGTTGCATCTGCCACACATCCAGCTAGATTTGATGTATGTTGATATGTGTCAATTCCTATTAGAAGAGCACGTTTAGGCATAACTCAATTCCTGCTTCTTCCATTTACAAGCTGTTGATAAATGAAGCAATGCTTGTCCAACTCCACTCAACTACTCTATAACCAGCGAGTTCTAGTGGAATAGCGCCCTTATCATCCTTTTGGACATGAACTCCTAGTATTGGAATTCCCTCTTCATCAGCACATTTCATCTCCCACCTCGCACCGTCTGCGTTACGAGTTTTCTTGCTGATAAGCGCAATCATCCCATCACATCCTTTAATTTTTATACGGCAACGGGTTTTCCACGAATTGTCCCACGGTTCCTTAACCGACATATCGGTTTCAATCGCAACTCTTCCGCCGGAGGCTTTCGGAGTTTCAGCTGCAGGAGCCT
>NZ_JAIVFR010000649.1 GCF_020829685.1 Nostoc sp. CHAB 5715
GCTTTAATCAGTCGGCCATCACTGAAGCCCCATATACTAGTGCAATAGGCCAGGTTAAATGTCCAGTTAGGATGAGAGTGATGATGCTAGCTACAGTGCCTCCACCAATTACTACATTGACAATAAAGCCCACCGTCTCAGCCAAAATAGCATCTCCAATTCGTAACTCTGGGTTAACAAAATTTGGGTCAATGCTATCCTGGAACCTTAAGCTGCTTCTAGGTATCTGAAACTTTCGACATATTGGATCGGTTTGTGCGGCTAAATCGGGTTGGATTTTATTGCTAAACCAAGAAGCGCATTGATGATTAATTATCTGCACAGCGCGATCGCTTTTGAGCCACTGTTCTGCCCGACTGATTAAAGCTGTTTCCAAATCTGCTAAAGTCCGTATTTTGTTTTTTTGCCAATCTTTTAAACCAGGTTTAACTGCGTTGACAATCAAGCCATCTGTCAAAGGCTTAGTTAATGATTCGATTAACTCCGGGATATGCCTCTTAATCAAACCTTTAAGCGTATTCGAGGTAAATAGTTGATTGACTTCTTCCTTAAAAGCAGCAGCACGCAGATCCCATCGTCCTACTCGTGCTAAACCCAGTGCAATGCACCGTTCCGGTTCTGGATCGGGGCGAAGCAGCGTTTCTGGTTCGGGAAACATTTCCTGACAAAGCAAGTGCGTAAACTTCATCCGAGATGCACCGCCAGTCATTAGCACAAGTTTCGGCACGATTCCAAGTTTTTCTAGTTTTTCTTTCGCCTCGGTTAAAGAGTCGCTAAACGATCGCACCCAACTATGATGCCCCAGTTCAGGCAAGGGTTGGTTTAAAATTTCCTCCATCATCAATTTATTGACTTGGGGAATAAAATAAATTTGTTCGTTGATCGACTCGAAGCCACGCGCAAAGGATTCTGGATCGCTGTATAACTGTTCATTAGAAAAGTAATCTTCTTTAGCTTTGCGGCAAGCAAGTTCACAACGAGCTTGGTGATGCGGATATTCCTTAAATACTTTTTCGAGTAATGCTTTTTGCTCGTGGTTGGCGAGAGTCCGGGCAAAAATAGCCTTGTCAATTAAGGATGCACCTAAAGTATTACTCCCGAAATCTATCGGAATCTCTTCTAAACTTTTAACCAGAGTAAAATCTGTGGTTGAAGAACCAATATCGACAATTAGCACCGATCCAACAAGTTTGTCATACTCCAACTTCCCGGCTTCTTTGGCTTGCATGAAAGCAGCCCGCGATTCAGGTACAACATTTAGTTGGGGAATGCCAGCTTCTTGAAGTAGCTTTTGGTATTCGGTGCGATCGCTAACTGACCATCCTGAAGGACAACCAATGTAAAAATAGCTACCTTCCCCACCTTCAAGTTGTTTGCTTTCTTTCAAAAGACGGTAGTAGGTTGCCACAAAAGTGCTAATTGTTTCCCGATATTTGGGATCGTTGTTTGGTTTTTGCTTGAATGAAATTGTCAGTTGGGTAACGCCAGCTTGAATTAATGCTTGTTCGCCGACAAGATAACCGAGTTTAGGATGCCAACCAAGTGCTGTAATTTGGTTCTTCTTGTTATTAATCTCCAGCATCTGGGGGGGTTCGATGCTTTCCACTACAGCTTTAGCTACAGCAGTTTCACCGTGTCCCAAATCAAAACCGATTGTTTCTAAAATTTCCATACCCTTATTGTCTATTATTCTCTAGAAGAGGAATATGCTGGCTCAATTACCCTACCGCGCCGAATCAAGCGATCGCCTTTTAACAAAGCCGGAGTTAGAGTTACGTGATCTTTGGTATCGGGGTCGATACTTGGCTCAAAGTCAAAATAGCCGCGATCGCTGTGAGGGTCATTTGGTCGGTAAATTTGAGCGTTAATTCCCTGAGACATTAAAATCTGTGGCAGAAGTTTTGCAAGTTCATGAGCCATTTGGGGTTTATCAAGTTTTGATGCGCCCATTAGCCTTTGCAGAAAATTCAATAGCTCTGGTAGTTCTTCTATTGCTAGGTCGCCTTCATGTTTATTCCATTCTTCTACTCTAGCTACTGCTAGGTCGATAGTGTTGAGAGCATCGCCAAGATGATCTAAAAATACTTTGCTATCAACCCGGAGCATAGGTTGAGGTAATTTCAATAGCTCTTGAGACATAGAATTTTGCTGGTTGTTGAAGTCGAGTTGAAGCACAACTTCTACTCCTAGAAGTACAGAGGTTAGTAAGATAGCCATCCATGCACCTGGGGTAGTTTTAGTTAAAGAGAACAACGAACCTAAGATGCCTATATAAATTAGTGCCTTTAGCAGTTTCAGGATTAATCTGCTGGCAAACAACTTTGTACCTGGGTTAGTAATTTGCTTTTGCTCTGTTGGAGCAATTTGAGAGTAGTTAGCCGCAGCAAGAGTGGCGATGGACTGTCGCAGCGTATCCAGGAAAAAGGAAGCCAGACGAACTTGAGCCAGATTAAGTTTTTCAATGTAAATTCTTTCGAGATTATCAAGTCGATTCTGAACCAGCTTAACTATCTCCTCAATGTTGGTTGTGTTATCAATATCTGTCTGGAGTTGGTTGCGTTCTTCGCTAAAAAGTGAAGTTATTGTTTTCATTGCGTTGACTAAGACTTTAACGTTACTAATAGGGGTGAAATGAGCAGTTGTTTGTTTATTTCACCCTGTAATAACATGATGACTGATGTCATTAACTGAATCGCGTGGCAATACGCTTGGGTTAAGGCTAAAAGTCATGTAAATTAAAGATTATCCTTAAGAATGGAAATTAATTACTGAGGGGGAGAAGAGTAGAAAAGTTAAAGAGACGCTCTAGGGGAACGTCTCTCATATACGGTGCAGATTTAAAAAAAAGAGTGTAGTGTATTCAGTATTTGATATTAGTGGGGGAGCTATGCTTCCCTCAGTTCCTGCGATCGCGCTTGGCACTTCGCTAGAAGATCATAATCTCTACACTCGCTACTATCAATTTAGACGAAGTTAGCAGCATTGTTGATAGCGCTAGCGGTTTGCGAGCTGACAACGGCTAAGACATCGTTACCAGCAGAAATCACTGCACCGTTTGCGCTATCTGCGAATGTCAGGTTAGCGTAGGATAAGTTAGACCCTAGTTGGAACAGAGTCTGACCTAACTGTAAGTTTTTGATGGTATCAAATCCATCACCAGCTTCTAGGACTACTCTAGCTGCGCCACTGCCGAGCCAGATTGTATCCAGACCAGAACCACTATTAATAAAGTCACCGCCGCCATTGGCGTAAATGGTATCGTTACCAGCGCCACCAAGGATATAGTCAGCGTCTGAACCGCCGTAAATCAGGTCATTACCAGCCCCACCGATGAGGATGTCTTTGCCACCGTTCCCGTAGAGAACGTCGTTATCAGCACCACCATCGATATAGTCGGCACCTGAAGCACCGTAAAGGGAATCATTTCCGGCATCACCTTGCAGATAATCAGTGCCGCCATTGCCGTAGATCACATCATTGCCAGCTTGACCCCGGATGACATCGTTAGCACCAGTCCCGAATAGAAAATCGTTACCTACTGTTCCAATCTGAGTGTAATTTGGAGCTAAGTTGAGGTTGAGATTGATCGAGCCTTGTCTACTCCTAAAGCCATCAACGGCAATTTGATAAGTTTGTCCAGCGACCGCCGTAAAGACAACCTGACTTTGAAGACCACTGGTGTCATCATTACCAGCAATTGTGGTTAAATTGTTGACCGAAGAACCCTGGTAAGCAGCTAGAGAGGTGTCATAGTTACTACCAAATGTGTCGATTACAACTTGACCAGAGGCTGGCGCTGTCCAGTTATACCAAACCGAATTGACATCATTGCCGAACTTTACCCCTGCGTGATTTGGCTCACCCGGTTCTCCTGTAGCTCCTACATTAGTCCCTGTGGTGCTAACTGAGCTACCAACTAAGCTAATGCTGTTAGCGAAATTATCATTAACAATTTCCATTCGTTTGTTCTCCGTTTTTGATGATTACTAACGGTTGATTTTTCAATAACGCCTGTATCAAAATTTTCTAGCCAGCCAGATACAGGCTCAGCTCAGTTGAGCTTTGCATATATCCAGTGCATAGCTAAAAATCTCGAAGTGCGATCGCCATTTGTGGCTACGCGAAATTACGTGATTTTTAAAAATCTTGTATTTTATTTACGTACTTTTACTGCCCACAATCTCATTGAATCATCTCTCAAACTTCCTTGGGTTTAGATTCTGTAAAACCTGTACCAAATTTACGTAAAGTTTCTGGAGCGATTTTTATTACACATCTAAAATCTAGCTAGAAGGGTGCTGCCTAAATACTTGTAAGCTACTTGACAAAATTCTTCTAGTCTGAAACGTTTCATATTTGCAGGTGAAAGTAGGTGGTTACTCCGGCGTTTTTGCTGACAGTGGTCTGTATTCAATCAGACACCCTGTTTTTTCTTATTTAGGACTTACGCAAAAA
>NZ_JAIVFR010000064.1 GCF_020829685.1 Nostoc sp. CHAB 5715
CCAGCAATCATTAAAGATACTAAGAGCGAAAGCCTCTTGCCGCCAAATGACACCCCTAAGCACCCAAATGACTATTTGGAATCTAGTGAAGCACTGCTGCGAAGTCTGACAGAAGAACAACCAGAAACCAAGAAACCAAAAAATTCTAGCGAGAGTCTGCTATCACCTTTGGGTATCGGCTCGATGTTGTTGCTATTGGTAGCAAGTCTTATCTTGGGTTATGTAGTGTTCAATCCTAAAAGCTTGCCAGAATGGAATTTAGGCAAGTTGTTTAACGGTAACTCGTCTGCTGCACCAGAAAATACTCAGGAAGTCGGAAGTAGTGTCCAACCTCAGATCGAGCCACCAAGCACATCTATACCCAAGTATCCCAATCTAGCTGCCCAAGAGTTTCCTGAAGTGAGAGACCCCAATGATGTAGTTGGCTTAAAACCCAAAGCCCAACCAACCCTCGCAGCAGTGCCTAATCCAGTCGTTCCCCAAAACCCCGCAAATCCGATCGCTTTAGCACCAATACCGACAGTACAGCCCTTGCCTCCCCTGAATTTGCCTCCCACTTCAACGGCAAAAACCTCACCAAAACCTGATGCAGAAATCAAACCAGCAACAGATGGGTTCTATCATGTAGTGATAGATAATAAAGACGCGGCTTTTGCCTCAGCACAGCAAGTAATTCCCGATGCTTATTTATCACCCAACAAAGAATTGGTTTATTTAGGTGCTTTTAAGACTAAAGAGCAAGTACAACAACATCTGAAATTGTTACAGGCAAAGGGAATCAAGGCACGGGTTCAGCAGCCATAAGTTGCAAAAATCTACGATACCATGAGATAACAGTCTTGAGTTATGAGTGCTGAGTCCTGGATGAGGAGTGCTACGCCACTTGAGGCGACTGCTGTTCTGGGTAGCTTTTACAAAGTACATCAGTACCTAGTAGTTTTTCACTCAGCACTGGCTCAACCATAGCTATCGGCTAACAGCACTAAGTTAATTGGGATGTGGCATCCACAATATGCGGTGATAACTAATTATCAAAACTCATTACTCAGGACTGAATTTCGTGAATAGAGAGCCGACATGGAATTAATCAAGCGTATCCTGCGGGTGATTCGGGCTAATCTCAATAGTTTGATCGGTGGTGCAGAAGATCCAGAAAAGATTTTGGAGCAAACTGTCCTAGAGATGCAGGAAAATCTGGTGCGGTTACGGCAGGGTGTAGCACAAGCGATCGCTACCCAAAAACGCACCGAACGGCAGGCCGCCGCCGCCCAGTCTCAAACAGAAGAATGGTATCGCCGCGCCCAATTGGCCCTGCAACAAGGCAGCGAACCTCTAGCACGGGAAGCTTTGACTAAGCGCCAAGCCTATAAAGAAACCGCTACAGCCCTCTTTTCCCAGATAGAGCAGCAAAACGAGATAGTCGCTAGGCTAAAAAAGGATATGCGATCGCTAGAGTTAAAAATTTCTGAGGCGAAAACAAAAAAAGATATGTATATTGCTCGCGCCCGTTCTGCCGAAGCGTCTTATCGTCTCCAGGAAATGCTCGGTGGAGTTTCTACCACCAGCAGTCTGAGTGCTTTTGAGCGCATGGAAGAAAAAGTTTCGCAAATAGAAGCTAAATCAGAAGCAATAGCTCAACTCAGTAGCGACGACTTGGAAACACAATTTACTTCCTTGGAATCTACTAATAATGTGGATGCCGAATTGGCAGCGATGAAGGTGCAGGTTTTAAACGGGGCAGAAAACACACAGCACAACAATCTCCCCACCCAGGAGAGCGAGAAGACACAGCCCCCCCAACAGCAGTTACCCAAAACTCAGGATTGAAGTTCTGCTAATTACCCCACTTTGGAGATATCTTAAAAATTAAGAGTTGTTAGAACGTACTGATTTAAACCGGAAAGATTACATTGAAATAGGTAGCTATTAAAAAATAAAAAAGCTAACTGTCCAACAAAAAGCGTAAACCAAACAAGGAAAAACAAAGTTATGGGATTATTCGATCGCATTAAGCGAGTAGTTAGTTCTAACCTCAACGACCTAGTTAACAAAGCCGAAGACCCCGAAAAAATGCTAGAACAAGCCATCCTGGAAATGCAGGAAGACTTGGTGCAGCTGCGTCAGGGAGTAGCCCAGGCGATCGCCTCCCAAAAACGCAGTGAGAAACAGTATAATGATGCCCAAAATGAAATCAATAAGTGGCAACGCAATGCCCAACTGGCGCTGCAAAAAGGTGATGAAAACCTAGCACGACAAGCTCTAGAGCGCAAAAAAACTTACACTGACACCAGCACCGCCCTCAAAGCTAGTTTGGATACCCAAAGCACTCAAGTTGAAACCCTCAAGCGCAACTTAATCCAGCTGGAAAGCAAGATTTCTGAAGCTAAAACCAAGAAAGAAATGCTCAAAGCTCGGATCACCACTGCCAAAGCCCAAGAGCAACTCCAAGGCATGGTGCGTGGGATGAATACCAGCAGTGCAATGGCTGCCTTTGAGCGGATGGAAGAAAAGGTCTTGATGCAAGAATCCCGGGCCCAGGCAGTAGGAGAGTTGGCGGGTGCCGATTTAGAAAGCCAATTTGCCCAATTGGAAGGTAGTAGCGATGTTGATGATGAATTGGCAGCTTTAAAAGCGCAAATGCTACCACCCGCTACTCCAGTAACTCAAGCGCAACTGCCACCGCAACAAGAAACCACTGCTCCTAAATCTAATGAAGTGGTTGATGCCGAGTTGGATTCTCTACGCAAGCAATTGGATCAATTGTAAAATTGTTAGAAAACTTATTTAAGCTAGTCCCACGCCTGTTGGTTGTGGGATTTTACATCATTAGTCAATAGTTAACAGTCAAAATAACTATCAATTATTGACTATAAACTATTGACTACTTTGAGATAAAGTATTGTGTATGCCAACTTTGATCGCCACCTGATGGAGACTGCAATGAGTAAGGCTGTAATCACCATAACTGATGCTGAGTTTGAAACAGAAGTATTAAAAGCTGAACAGCCTGTATTAGTTTACTTTTGGGCTTCCTGGTGTGGGCCTTGTCAATTGATGTCGCCCCTGATTAACTCAGCTGCTACCAAATATAGCGATCGCCTCAAAGTCGTTAAAATGGAAATTGACCCCAACCCACTCACTGTTAAGCAGTATCAAGTGGAAGGTGTACCCGCCCTCAGACTATTTCAAGACCAGGAAGTTTTGATATCCACTGAGGGAGTCATTGGCAAAGATAAATTACTCGAACTCTTAGATACGCACTTAAATAGTAATTAGTCATTAGTCATTAGTCATTGGTCATTGGTCATTGGTTATTGGTCACTTGTACTGAGCTTGTCCTGAGCGTAGCCGTTGGCGCAGCCTCTCGAAGAGAAGGGCGTTGCCGTTGGCGCAGCCTAAGAAGAGAAGTATTGGTCATTGGACAAAGGACAAAGGACAAATGACAAATGACAAATGACAAATGACAAAGGACAAATGACTAAGATGCAATTTGCAAAGCGTTTACAACCCCTGCAATCTAATGTATTTGCTGATATGGACAGAGCCAAGGCGATCGCTTTGGCAGCTGGACGAGAGGTAATTGATTTGTCGTTGGGGTCTTCTGATTTACCAGCCGAGGCACATGTCATCGAGGCGATCGCCCAATCTCTTTGCGATCGCAGTACCCACGGCTATCTGTTGTTTAACGGAACTCTTGGGTTTCGTGAAGCCGCAGCCAACTGGTACGAACAAAAATTTGGTATCAAAGTCGATCCTCAAACTGAGGTACTACCTCTAATTGGTTCTCAAGAAGGCACAGCCCATTTACCCCTAGCAATACTCAATCCCGGAGATTTTGCCCTATTGCTCGATCCGGGTTATCCCTCCCATGCGGGGGGAGTCTACCTAGCCAGTGGTCAAATTTACCCGATGCCACTGCGGGCAGAAAACGATTTTTTACCAGTGTTTGCTGAGATTCCTGCCCCAGTCTTGGCTCAGTCGCGGATGATGGTATTAAGTTATCCTCACAATCCCACTGCTGCGATCGCTCCTTTATCTTTTTTCCAAGAAGCTGTCGCCTTCTGTCAGCAACACAATCTCGTCCTGGTTCACGATTTCCCATACGTAGATTTGGTATTTGGGGAAACTGGGGAGTGGGGAGTGGGGAGTGGGGAGTGGAGGAGTGGAGGAGCAGGGGAAGTTGGGGAAGCTGGGGGAGAAGAACTATTGATTATTGACCAATCCCCAATGCCCACTTGCCCTGAGCGAAGCCGAAGGGATGCCCAATCCCCACTTGCCCTGAGCAAAGCCGAAGGGATGCCCAATGCCCCATCCTTAGCCCCTTCAATTCTGCAAGCTGATCCAGAAAAAAGCGTCTCGATTGAATTTTTCACCCTTTCCAAGTCCTATAATATGGGCGGCTTCCGCATTGGTTACGCCATCGGTAATGCTGAGTTAATTAACGCCTTACGCCAGGTAAAAGCTGCTGTTGATTTTAATCAGTATCGGGGGATTTTGAATGGTGCGATCGCTGCCCTAACTGGCCCTCAAATGGGGGTAAAATCTGCTGTTGCTACCTTCCAGGGACGGCGTGATGCTTTCATCACTGCTTTACACCGCATTGGCTGGAATGTTCCTACTCCCCAGGCCACAATGTATATCTGGGCAAAACTGCCCTCACATTGGAGTCAAAACTCCATCGAATTTTGTACACAGCTAGTCAAACAAACTGGTGTAGCAGCTTCCCCAGGTGCTGGCTTTGGTAAATCAGGAGAAGGATATGTCCGCTTTGCCTTAGTGCATGAGCCACTTTTGTTAGAAACTGCTGTGCAAAGAATTGCCCAGTTCCTTCATTGAATTTCTTCTCAAGTTAAACACCAAAGATTTTTTGCAGCAAAGTCTATAGATAGAACAGGCGCCCTAGAGGCAGTGGCGCACATTTTTGCGTCCCTACGAATGATATCATGTCCGGTTGAACAATTGTCATTGCGAACGAAGTGAAGCAATCTCCAAACCCTTGCGATTGCTTCATTCCACTTCGTTGCATTCGCAATGACATATCACAACTAATTTGCCGGACATGATATGACGGTATTATACTGAATTTAAAATTATCGTATTGTTATCTTTATATTTGATTAATATTATATTTAAGCATATTATTAAGTATTGGAGTGCAGATAAATTTAATTTATTAATATGTTTGACTAGATTACATAAGTAAAATTACTATTGGTTTTACAGTTTAAATGCACTAGCGTTCTCGTTTACGGTAATAATAGTTGGCTTTTACTTAATATAATCAGATAATAGGTAGCAATGACAGCGCAATTATTCAATATAGATCAGCCATTGCGGTCAGACAAAGTTAGACGAATTTTGTTAGTCGAAGACCATTATCTCAATAGGTTATTACTGAGTGACTATCTAATTTACTCTGGGTACGATGTCGAAAGCTTATCAGAAGGCTCTACTTTTTTCTCGACTATAGAGACATTTCAGCCTGATTTAATGTTATTAGACTTGAAATTGCCGGATATTGACGGTTATTCGCTCTTAAAACAAGTCCAGCAAAAACCTGATTTGTCAAAAATACCGATCATTGTGGTTTCAGCTTTTGCTTTTAAAGCCGATCAAGAACTAGCTCTGAGTTTGGGCGCACGCCGCTATTTTGTCAAACCTCTAAAACTCAAGGATCTTCTACTTACGATTGAAGAAGAGTTGACTTGCTGCCACAAATAAACTTTTCTACTAGGCGTGCCTTTATTGAGCTTTTTGGTCTGCAATGAACTCTTCAACTCGCTCACTAATATGTTGCACAGAACTGCCAATTTTTGAAATTTTATGTTGTACTTGCGCTAACAACAAAACTGCTGTTTGCAGATCATTGAGGGTTTCAGCCATAGCTTCCCGGTATTGGGCTTCAAACTCTTGCAGACTCATAGTTCAACTCTTGCCTGAAATTATTGTAATGGCTACATTCCTAATGATATTCGTAAATTTAACTTCCTAAATCCGTTAAATCGCTTAATATTATCAGTTTAAATAAAACGCAAAAATCTTGTTGAAGAATAAATTTTGTCTAATTTTGTCTTATATTTATATAAGCAATACTCAAAAGTTTAATTAGTTTTAATAATAAAAATATAAACTTAGCAAGATGAGGAAAAAAAATAGTTTTTATAAAAAATAATTTTGGAATAGCAAATAACCGTTGATTTTAAAATGCTAATTATAAATTCAAAAAGCCAATTTTTTATTCTGACAACTCCAAAAAGACGCGAAATTGGACTGTGCAAAGCCCGACTACGTTAACGTACCACTGCGCTAATGCGTGTCTACAGGGTTTTGATCACAAACCAACTAATCAAATTTAACAAGATAAACCACTATAGCAGTCCTAAATCATTTGTGAAATATTTTTATGTTGGCTGTCATTAGTCATTAGTCATTTGTCCTTTGTAATCACAAATCACAAAGGACAATTGACTAAGGACGACCATAACAAAAATTTTCACAATCTCATTTAGGATTGCTATATCAGTAGTGTTGTCTACTTTAACAAGGGGATTTTGCCCCAAGTCTTGTTAATTGAGATGGTGCGCCCGCTATCGTCGGAAACCAAGCCACCCTGCAAGAAGCGGCAGAAGCGCCTACAGACTTCTCTGTGTGTAGACTAAAAGCCTAGCTGCTTTACATTTACTTGATAAATACTTTTTTAAATCGGCACAAAAAAATAATTTTTCTTAAAATAGAGAAAGATTACCTAATTTTGGTTGTGACAATATCAACTCAAATATTACCACTGGTTAAAGACCCAGAACGACTGGAAAATCGTCTAGCCGAAATTCCACCGGAACCGGGGGTTTATTTAATGCGGGACAGTAGCGATCGCATTATATATATAGGTAAATCACGTAAGTTGCGATCGCGTGTCCGTTCCTATTTCCGGGATGGCTACAACAAGAGTGAACGTATCGCCACGATGGTGAAGTTGGTGACCGAAATTGAATTCATTGTCACTGATACCGAAGCCGAAGCGCTAGCACTAGAAGCGAATTTGATTAAGCAGCACCAGCCATACTTTAACGTGCTGCTCAAAGATGATAAAAAATATCCCTATCTCTGCATCACTTGGTCAGAAGATTATCCGCGAATTTTTATTACTCGTAAACGTCAATTCGGCAAAGAAAAGGATAAATTTTACGGGCCTTATACTGATGCTGGTTTGTTGCGAGAAATTTTACGCCTGTGCAAGCGCATCTTTCCACAGCGACAACGACCTCAACCACTTTTTAAAGACCGTCCTTGCTTGAATTATAATTTAGGGCGTTGTCCGGGTGTGTGTCAACAAATGATTTCACCAGAAGAATATCGCAAAATTGTGCAAAAAATAGCGATGGTTTTCCAAGGGCGAACTCAGGAACTGATTGAGATTTTGACTCAACAGATGAACGCAGCAGCTGAAAACTTGAATTTTGAGTCAGCAGCGCGGATTCGTGACCAAATTTCTGGGTTAAAGTCGCTGACAGCCAATCAAAAAGTTTCCTTACCAGATGATACAGTTTCGCGGGATGCGATCGCACTGGCAGCCAACGAAGAATACGCCTGCATTCAACTATTCCAGATTCGCGCTGGACAATTGGTAGGACGTTTAGCCTTTGTGGCGGATGCTCATGCAGAACCGGGAGCTATTTTACAACGAGCTTTAGAGGAACATTACCAAACTGCTGACTCAGTGGAAATACCTTTAGAAATTTTGGTACAGCATGATTTACCAGATAGCGAGATATTGGCGGATGTCTTAACTCAACGCAAAGGGAAAAAAGTCACAATTTTGACTCCTTTACGGCAAACTAAGGCAGAATTAATTGAGATGGTAGAGCGAAATGCCCAGTATGAATTGCAAAGAATGCAAAAATTAGGCGATGTCTTCGACGGGCTACGCCAACGCAACGACCAAGCAATGCAAGATTTAGCAGCCATTCTCGATTTACCAGATATACCCCACCGCATCGAAGGTTACGACATTTCCCATATTCAAGGGTCAAATGCAGTAGCTTCGCAAGTCGTGTTTATCGACGGTTTACCCGCCAAACAGCATTATCGCCACTACAAAATTAAAAATCCGACGGTGACGGCGGGACATTCAGATGATTTTGCTAGTCTTGCTGAAGTTATTGGGCGACGGTTCCGTAAGTATGGCGACGATCCACAGTTGTCACGTTTGGGTAATCCAGATTGGCCTGATTTAATCATGATTGATGGTGGTAAAGGTCAATTGTCATCAGTTGTCGCCGTTTTGCAAGAGATGAATTTATTAGAAGACTTGCGAGTTGTGAGTCTGGCGAAGCAGCGAGAAGAGATTTTTTTACCGGGAGAATCTAAACCTTTAACAACTGATTCAGAACAATCAGGGGTGCAGTTGTTGCGGCGGTTGCGGGATGAGGCGCACCGATTTGCAGTGACTTTTCATCGTCAGCAACGCAGTGATAAATTGAAGCGATCGCGTTTAGATGAAATTCCTGGCTTAGGACATCATCGACAAAAGCAGTTACTAGGGCATTTTCGCTCAGTTGATTATATTCGGCAAGCTGCACCCACACAACTTGCTGAGGTTCCAGGAATCGGCCCGCGTTTGGCTCAAGAAATTTACGATTATTTTCATCCTTCTTGATATGGGTGAAAAGCATGTAAAAGGGACTGGGGATTGGGGATTGGGTTATCAAACGAAAAATTATGGGTTGACACAAGTATTTGAATAAGAATTCAGGAGTGAGAATTCAGGAGTCAGAATAGTTAAAGAGTCTTGATCGTACTGGATTCGTTTTAAATTCTGACTTCTGACTTGTGAGTGCTGAATTCTTACGTATTTGAAGTTTTCAATTCCAAGGTAGCAGTATTACTCGTAGGGCTATTTCATTCTCATCTAGCCCGCCTCAGAATGAATTCTGAGGCTAATAGCAAAAGTCCACGCTTAGTGGACTAAGAAAGGCTTTTAGTCCACTAAGCGTGGACTTGGACTATAAGAGAGGAACTTCAGTTCTGGGCGGTTTATGTCTAGAACGAAATAGCCCTGGTATTACTCGGCATCTATACTGTAGTATCGATCTCAAAAGTTATCGAATTCTTCTGTGCTTCCTTAAAAAGCCAAAACATTAGATAGATGCCAAAATATTGCTGTTTTTCTTTTTCGTCAAAAGTCACAAATTTTTCAGCCTGTTGATATCGCTCTAACGCTTGCCGAAAGTTCTTTTTTGTAACTTTCTCTCCTAATGCTTGAGATAGCAATTGCCATAACGTAGACCCTACATCCTTCTTTATATAATCGAGGCAGTAGCCGCGATCGTTGGCAAACTGTTCGTATGTTTGATTTTCAGAAGATGCTTTTAACAAATCACTTTGTAAATCAGTCAAATGTCTGCCAGATGATTTCGATACCACTTTATCGGCAATAGTTAATAACTCTTGGATGTTCATAGGTCAAACTAATCTGATGAATTTTATGTAGATGCTTAATTATCGTAAATTAAAGGGTTTAAGACCCTTTCTCCCAAAGGGAGCCACTGCGTTGCGGGGGTTCTCACGGCAGTTCCTTCTCCTGTCAAAGACGCTGTGCGAACAAGTCGAGCATTGCCCGCCCAACGGACTGCCTCGTTGTTGTAGCAAGTAACGTGAGAGGCTACGACAAGGCGCACTAGAATTTTGAATTGTTAATAGTTGATATAGCAATCTGATTTGATTTATCAACTTACTTGTGAAGACAGGGAATACGAGAGAAGAGAGGTAGAGGAGTAGGACGTTTTTTCAAAAGCCAAATAGTAGTCATCTAAAATTTATGAACTTGAGATGATTTGAAAGATTTTTGATCTAAGTATTTGTAATGATACAAGGTATGAACTAACTTATAAGCAAGTTTATTTGATCTTTAAAAAAATTGCTTTTATTGAATAACTTTTCAAAGAGTTTATTTAAGCTTCATTTTCTCTTCAAAATTTTATTATCATTGCTTTAATATTTCTACTTGTTTTCTTTTTATTTAAAACTAACTTTATCTTTAATTTATGAATATTAATATTTGCCAAATTCCCACTTAACCCCACAAAAACCCCCTCGCGTTTTTTCTTGATCGTTGAGAATATTAATTCGTGATGAATAACGAACAGCAAAAGTTCATAAACTTCAACACTTTAAAAAGTAAATCAAGTGGCGGATACTACTTGTTTTCATGAGGTAAAGCACTCAATTAGTAAACCAAGTAGGCGCGTAAAAATTTGTCGTTGGGATAAGGCAGGAAGCAAGAGGTAGGAGGTAGGAGGCAAGAAGAAAGACAATTTTTATTTAATTTATCTTTCTTAGTTTAGTTTTATTCTGCCAAGTTACTTAATCCATGACTCTTAACACCCTTCCTTTGCAATATCTAAAAAACTTCAAATGTTTAAAAAAGCTCTACGACTATTTACTAACCATTCCTTATTATGTCTACTGGGAGTAGTTAGCATAAATCTCGAATCCCAAGCACAGTCTGTCACTAACTCTGTCAATTCTCAATCTCAGCCTAATCAAGAGCAGACTCTTGATAATCAACAACGGAACTCTGCTGCAATTAATCAAACAGGAGTTTACAACCTTGGTGAATCGGCTACTTATAAGATTCAAGGAGTAGCTGGAATAAATGTTGTGTGTCCGCGGCCATCTTTAATATTAGGGACTTCTTTGAGTTCCTATGACGGGATTAGTTTATCTAACAATGCCTCTTATGCTATGAATGCTTCTATAGTTTTCCCTTTGGGTGGAAGCTTAGAGAGTACTTGCAAACAAATGGCTGAAACTATTTCTCGTAAGACTCAATATGATGTAGAGATTATCAATGCTCGTGCCTGTGCTGAATTAATCAGTGCTGGTATCCAACTAAACCCCGACAGCTTTCCTACTATTTCTGCTGTCTGTAAAGGGGTTGCTATAAACAGAACTAATACAAATGAACCTAACAAACTTCCGAGGTTCCAGTCTCAAGAATTACCTAAAAATGAGGCTGAAAAAGACAACTAATTCACAACGAGGATAAACTCATGAAAAAAGTTCTTGGTTTGGCTATTCTTGCTACCTTCTTAGCTACCCCTGCTTTTGCTGGTGAAACATTTGTGCGTAACGAAGATTCATGGAGTGACAGCGTAACAAAGACCGATTTAACACTTGATTCTAAGACTTTTTCCCAACGTAACGAAAAATACAGTTCTTGGGCTGAAAAGGATTACGTCGATGGTGCTATTGATATCAGCACACCTGCTAGTGGTACAGAAATTTCCTTTGATAAATTTATCAATAATACAGCAGGTAGTGAGCTATATGGTAAATATAGTGAAACTAATTGGACTAAGCTTGGTGGTACTATTAACACTACAACTAACGCATATACTAATGGTCACGAAACCAGCGCAGGTGTTCGTTAGTTCTTAATAGTGCTTGATGCAATTTGAAAAGATTCTAGGGTGTTTAATCCACCCTAGTACTTCTTTTAGTTCCTTTGGGAAGATTAGTTTCTCTGACAAAGGCAACTAATTTATAATGAAAACAAAGTAATGAAAAAAGTTCTCGGTTTAGCTATTCTTGCTAGTTTGTTTGCTAGCCCTGCTAAAGCAGGTGAAACTTTTGTTTTGAACCAGTGGACAATTCAGCAAAGCAGAACAAAGACTAATTTAAATATCGATAATGTAACCAATTCAACTCGCACTCAAGATTACAACTCTTCGTCTAATAATATTTTCATTGATGGCAAGGTTGAAACCGAGTACAACAATGGTAAAGTCGGAAAAGTTTTTAAAGATTTTACTGTTCAGAATGCTGGTGCTGAACTAAATGGTAGTTTTCATGAAGAGACTACAACTAGAGTCTGGGGTACGATCAATACTATTACGAATTCATACACTAGCACCCACGAAAGCAGCGCAGGGATTCGTTAGTTATTACCCTACCTTGATATTATTGGAGAAAATTGTAGGGTGGTTATTCCACTCTTTTTTTATGAAATATTCAATATTCTTAGCTGTTGCTTTATTGGTATGGATTGCGTTTATCTATTCTCCTAGAGTTTTTTCTATTACTCAGATGCCTACCTTCTTTATCAATATGTGCAAAGTATTTAATCAAAATACTAATGAGACTATACAGATTAAACAGATAAATTTGTCATCTAAAATCAGGGAAAATTTATATAACTCTATATCTACAGGCATGTCTTATGATGAAGTTCGTTCTATTCTTGGCTGGGATGGTATCTTGATTTATGAAAACAATATCGATTCCGCTGATGGACAAATACATGAAAAGATTTACCAGTGGAACAATCAAGATGTTTATTTGACTGATTACGAATCTCAAAGAGAAGATATCAATCCATACTGGAGTGTCACACTTAGATTTCAAAACGATATCCTCATCAATAAAGCATCCTTTAACTTACAAAATTAGAGGGGTGATCGCTAATCCAACTGTATAAACACTTAGCGATCGCTGATTGATAGTACTCAACAACGGTTCACCATACTTATAAACACCCTCTAACTCGTTGCTAAAAATCTTCTTGCACAGTCAAAACCCGATCGACAATTTTATCATACCTAGCAATCCTGGAAGAACCTCTTAATCTCATAAACCTTATCAGCAAATATTAACTAAATCTTAAGATAGATATTTTGTGACTAAATATACAGTATTTTTCTGTGTTTAATTTTTGAATACAAGAACAGCTTTTTTTCTATTTGTCTAAAATGACTATAAATAAGTCTCTCTCAAGGCATTCGCCATAGGGATCAGTAAATCTCTAAGCAGTATTTAATTAAAAAACAATTTATGTATCTAAAGTAGGAGGGTAAAATCACTGAAATTTGAGGATAATATACAAAGATATCGTAAATATTTCAAATCTGAAATTTTGTTTAAAATAATCAGCCAATATTAAGACAGTTTGTTAAGTTGGGTAAAATCAAAATTTTTGCTAGTTTCACTGGCAGTTTTCTCAAATAAAAAATAGTTACAATCAGGGATTTTAAAATGCAGACAGTACAAAAAATTTACTGCCCAAATTGCGGCTGCCAAGCAGAACGCTATTACATTTCTGATAGTCAATTAACTCGAACACAATGCTCTAGTTGTGACTATTTGATGATTAGTTGCACTCGCACTGGCAATGTGATTGAGGCTTACGCCCCAGGTATTTATGCACAACGCTAGTAAGTAATTAAAAATTAAAAATTAGAGAAAACATTCTCTAATTTTTAATAATAAAGTTACTTGTCAACAATTTTGAACATTTCACAGGTTGTTATTCTGTTGTCGGAGTTGTTGCTGTCGTATCTGTTCTTGTAATCTCAATTGTTGCTGTTGTCTAATTTCTTTCAAATCTAATCTAGCTGAAGGCGCAAAAATACACCTACTCATTATTTAGCGGCCTCTGCTTGTTGCATCTGGGCTTGGGCACGTCGGATATCTTCTTCAAGTTCAGCAAATACC
>NZ_JAIVFR010000650.1 GCF_020829685.1 Nostoc sp. CHAB 5715
AATCAGCGATGCCGTCACTGTTGAAGCTAATGCTTTGCCGTGTCAGCAGGTTGCCCTTGGCATCATAAGTATAGGTATAGAGATAATCAATTGAGGGGGGGTTCTCGGTATCGCCATTATAGAAAAAATCAACTATGCCGTTGCCGTTATAGTCTTTGGTTTCCGATGTCAGGTTGCCGTTGACATCATAAGTATAGGTTTTGATATAATCAACAAACCCGTTGCCGTTCTCGTCTTGGCTAAAAAATGTCAACTTACCGTTGACATCATAAGTATAAGTATAGGTTGAAACAAAATCAGGATGCCGTCGCCGTTGTTGTCACGACTAAGGGATGTTAGGTTGCCCTTGGCATCAAAAGTATAAGTTGTCACATAATCAGCGATGCCGTCACTGTTGAAGCTAATGCTTTGCCGTGTCAGCAGGTTGCCCTTGGCATCATAAGTATAATTGGTGACAAAAGCAGCAATGCCGTCGCCGTTGATGCCACTAGAGGATGTCAGGTTGCCCTTGGCATCATAAGTATAGGTTATGACAATATCAGCGATGCCGTCGCCGTTGTCGTCACGACTAAAGGATGTATTGTTGCCCTTGGCATCATAAGTATAGATTTCGATATAATCAGCGATGCCGTCGCCGTTGTCGTCACGACTAGAGGATGTATTGTTGCCCTTGGCATCATAAGTATAGGTTGTCACATAATCAGCTATGCCGTTGCCGTAGTCGCCACGGCTAAAGGATGTCTTGTTGCCCTTGGCATCATAAGTATAGATTTCGATATAATTAGCGATGCCGTCGTCGTTGTTGTCAGTACCAGAGGATGTCTGCTTACCGTTGGCATCATAAGTATAGATATTGATATAATCAGCTATGCCGTCGCCGTTGGTGTCCTGACTAAAGGATGTCTTGTTGCCCTTGGCATCATAAGTATAATTTTCGGCATAATCAGCGATGCCGTCGCCGTTGCCGTCAAAGGTATAGTATGTAAGGTTATAGCCGTAGTTAATAACTGAGTCTATTGTCCCATCACTGTTGTTGTCTATGCTCTGGGATACGAGTTTGCCGTCGGCATCATAAGTATAAGTTGTGGTTGAGTCCATAAACTTATGTTCCCAAATAAATATTATTTATATAGCTCCAGTTGGGTAGTGCTATGTTTTTTTAATGAAAATTATTATTTTAATAGTACTAGCGAAAATAAAGAACATCAAACCTGATAGAATTTTTGCATTTGGTAGCTGAAGAAATCCAAAAAATCATCGATTTTGATCGGGTAGGTGACTAGTTTGCAACCTGCTTGCTGTAAATAACTCAATTTTTCTACTATTTTGCGATTTCTCTGAGGAATAGCTTATATTTCAAACTAAGATGATGAAACAGGGATCGCATAGCTTCGATATTATCGCGGTATTCTAATACATATTTTATTAATTCTGGTACGCGACAACGTTGAACAATTAGTGGTGGCATCCTCCTGATGATTAATTTCAAGAGTTTGCCAGCATTGGCAATCAAGATTATCTGGAGCTATAGCTATAGCAATCCTAAATGAGATTGTGAAAATTTTTGTTATGGTCGTCCTTGGTCATTTGTCCTTTGTGATTTGTGATTACAAAGGACAAATACTTCGACTACGCTCAGGACAAGTGACTAATGACTAATGACAGCCAACATAAAAATATTTAACAAATGATTTAGGACTGCTATAAAATCAATATTAATGCGATCGCTATCTCAACTAGAATTATTAGCTAAAAACCCCGTACTTGGAGGTGCAGCAATGGTACAACAAGTTACACCAGAAACCACGATCAAAGTCATCTACCCGGAAAGCGACGGACAGCCAATGGCGGATAATACAGAACAATTTGCATGGATTGTCAAAATTAAAGAAAATTTAGAAATCCTATTTGCATTACAACCTGATGTATTTATCGCCGGAGATTTGTTTTGGTATCCAGTTAAAGGAAGCCCGAATATTAAACAAGCGCCGGATACGATGGTAGTTTTTGGCAGACCAAAAGGAAAACGGGGTTCCTATTTACAATGGAATGAAGAGAATATACCTCCACAGGTAGTATTTGAAATTCTCTCGCCAGGTAACACCCTCAAAGAAATGACCAAAAAATTGCAGTTTTACCAGCGTTACGGCGTGGAAGAATATTATATTTATGATCCGGATAAGAACGATTTAAATGGCTTGCTGCGTTCTGAGGATAGTTTTGAAGTTATCGAAGAGATGAATAGCTGGGTAAGTCCGCGTTTGAGAATCAGTTTTACGTTAACACCGGATACCCTGGAAATTGTTTCTTCCACCGGACAAAAGTTTTTGTCACCCGTAGAAATTGACCAGTTACGGGAACAAGAGCGCCAACGTGCAGAACGGGAATGTCAAGCAAAGGAAGCAGCTTTAGAAGAATTAGAAAAAGAGCGCGATCGCTATCAAGAATTGTTAGCTAAACTCAAAGAAAAGGGAATTGATACAGATAATTTATAATTGTTGACTCCAAATCAGTTCTTTTTTGAAGGTTACAGAAAATACAGGCATAGCAGAGATTATCGTAAATTAAAGGGTTTAAGACCCCAACCATTACATGTAGTATCCATTTCAGTCGGGGTTTAAATCCCTGTCTGAAATGTCTTTAATTTTGAATTTTGAATTTTGAATTTTGAATTGTTAACTGGTGTTGTTGCTCCACCATGTTTTACGCTGATTATATAGTCAGCATGACTTTTTATTTAATTTTACTTCTGTAATGCTGATGGATACTTATGATATAGGAATTAAAAATATAACTATGGAACAACCGATACAAGTAATTGGAGGTGGACTAGCTGGGACAGAAGCAGCTTGGCAAATAGCCCAAGCTGGAGTGCCGGTAATTCTGCATGAAATGCGTCCAAAACGCTTCAGCCCTGCTCATCATACAGAACATTTGGCAGAATTAGTGTGTAGTAATTCCTTTGGGGCAATGGCAGGCGATCGCGCAGCTGGATTATTGCACGAAGAATTACGCCAACTTGGCTCTATCGTCATCTCGAAAGCTGATGAACACGCCGTACCTGCTGGTGGGGCGCTAGCGGTAGACAGGGGACAATTTGGTCAAGACTTGACTCAAACTTTAGCCAGCCATCCTTTAATTGAATTTCGCCGGGGTGAAGTGTCTGCGATTCCTGAAGGAATTGTGGTTTTGGCGACTGGGCCTTTAACGAGTCCCGACTTAGCCGAAGATTTGCGCCGCTTTACCGGGATGGAATACCTCAGCTTTTTTGATGCAGCTAGTCCGATTATTGTGGGAGAATCGATTAATCGTGACGTTGCTTTTATGGCATCACGTTATGACAAAGGTGAAGCCGCTTATCTCAACTGCCCAATGAATAAAGAGCAGTATTTAAGGTTTCGAGAAGAACTTTGTAAAGCGGAACAAACAGAACTCAAAGGTTTTGAACGGGAAACGGCGAAATTTTTTGAAGCTTGTTTACCCATTGAAGAACTAGCACAGCGTGGGGAAGATACCATGCGCTACGGCCCCCTAAAGCCAGTGGGATTGTCAGATACTCGCACCGGGGAACGTCCTTATGCTGTGGTGCAGTTACGACAAGAAGATAAAGCCGGTCAACTGTGGAATATGGTAGGATTCCAAACTAATCTGCGCTGGGGTGAGCAAAAGCGAATATTTCAGCTAATTCCAAGTTTGGAAAAGGCCGAGTTTGTGCGATTGGGAGTAATGCACCGCAACACTTTTATTAATGCTCCTCAGCTAATGCATCCTACTCTGCAATTTAAAGAGCGTCCGACATTGTTAGCTGCTGGACAATTGATTGGTACTGAAGGTTACACTGCTGCGGCTGCGGGTGGCTGCTTGGCGGGAATTAATGCAGCGCGGCTAGCCTTGGGTAAAGAAGCTTTGGTTTTACCACCAACAACAATGATGGGTGCATTATTGGAATTTATTAGTTCCGCTTCGCCGAAGCATTTCCAACCAATGCCACCCAACTTTGGGATTTTTCCTGAACTGGGTGCGAAAATCAAAAGTAAGCAGGAGCGATATGGACGTTACCGCGATCGCTCTTTAACTGATTTAGCAAACTGGAAAGTTAATCATAATTAATGGGCATGGGGCATTGGGCATGGGGCATTGGGCATTGGGCATTAATTCTTGTCCCTCACTCCCTCACTCCCTCATCTTCCCCTGCTCCCCTGCCTCTTTTTTAACGCCTGATTTTAAATTTATTTTGTTTAATAAAACTTCAAATAGGTTTATTATCCTTTAAAATCTTTTGCAGAGATTCTAGGTAAGATATATGGCTGATATTGTTGATATTGCAGTTACGGCTGAGTCTTTTAAAACACTGGTGGCAGCTGTACAAGCTGCTGGTTTAGTAGAAACATTAAAAAGTCCTGGCCCCTTCACTGTCTTTGCACCAAATGACGATGCTTTTGCCAAGT
>NZ_JAIVFR010000651.1 GCF_020829685.1 Nostoc sp. CHAB 5715
CCCCAACACTATGACTATCAAGGGATGCAGTTTCGATTTCATCCCAGAACGGATCGTAAGTGTAAGCAGAAGTGTCTTCTGTCTTAGCAAAAGCTTCTAAATCAAAAAGTGTAGGTTGGTTCATAATCAGACTGGAAATTAATGGTAGCTGTCTCCAGTGATGGAGGCAGTTTTTTTATTCGTCATCACAAACAGTTTCTA
Organism: Nostoc sp. CHAB 5715; assembly: GCF_020829685.1. Classification (GTDB taxonomy): domain Bacteria; phylum Cyanobacteriota; class Cyanobacteriia; order Cyanobacteriales; family Nostocaceae; genus Nostoc. Next base: position 202 of record NZ_JAIVFR010000651.1, read on the forward strand.
AATTAAAGGGAAAAACTATGTCGTCTGGTTTTGTTGCATGTGAAAGCTTCTTACATATTGCCCAGTAGTTGCGGTTTGTCTCCCACCAACGACTACGTAGACAATCTCTAATAAATCCTTCAGGGTTCTGTATCTTGTCGAAACCGCCGCGAATATCAAACAAGATTAGAGCTACTTTTACTTCCCATGTTGGGCGTTCTAATACTTCGGTTACATTGTCGTCAAAATGTATACCAGATTCCGAGAGTACCTCTTGATTAATAGAAGAATATGAATGCTGCTGCTTATTCGATGGGTGATGGTGGCAACAGGTAGTATTCCAGGTATCGGTAAGTCGCTGTTTGACCGTCAACTTCCAATAAAATGTAGAGGAAGCTATTGCACATAATCAGATGAGGAAACCGAAGAACTGCGGTTAACTCTCTTTCTTCTGCTATTTGTCCCGCAAGAGTCGTAAGAATAACTTTCATTGGTCATTGGTCATTAGTCATTGGTCAACTGCGATCGCACAAATCCCCCCACTCCCCACAACCGCGTGAGCAAAACAAAGCCGCCCTCCCCGCAGCGCGTGAGCAATTCCCCTCAAGGAAGCTGCGCCGCGCGAGCACAAAACAAAACCGCCCTTACCACAGCAGGCAGGACGGTTTTATTCAGGTTCTTCTGAGGTTTTAAACTGCTGAGACAGATCCTTTAATTCTTGAAGATGGTTTTTTAGCTCGACTGTTCTGTTTTCCGACTCATGTATTAAGTCCTGGGTTTTTAAAATCAGCCGATCAAGGATTCCCCCAATAATTGCTTGTCCACGTTGTGAAGCGAAATTTCGCCCCTGCCTATCATCTCGATAAGCTGAGAGCGGCTTACTGATAGCTTCTCCGCCAGTCTGTCCAGTCCTTCTGCTCCTGTCTGGGTTAATGCCACAGCAATGGTATGGTTGCCCCAAATGTTCTTCTTCTGAATACAGAAGAAAAGATTTTGATGAAATCGACGGAGTAAGAATATTGTTTTATTGTGCATGTGGACATATATTCTCAGATCCTTTATTGTTTTGGATTGATAAAAAAATTACGACAGTAGAGGGGGCGATTGAGGCTGAATAAAGATTATGCCTAATGCCCAATGCCCAATTACTAGAGTGAACGTCTAAGCCGAGAGGGAGAGGAACAGCCAAGTAAGGTAGTCAGCCTCCTCAACTTGAAACCTAATGATGTAGTGGCGGATATTGGTGCTGGTACTGGTTACTTAAGCTTTCGCATTGCGCCGTTATTAACAACAGGTAAAGTGTTAGCTGTAGATGTTCAGCCAGAAATGTTGGAAATTATTGAGTTGTTCAAAGAAGAGAAAAATATCACCAATGTTGAGCCTGTTTTGGCAACTCTTAGTAACCCAAACTTACCATCTGAAAGTATAGATTTGGCTTTGATGGTAGATGCTTACCATGAACTTGAGTATCCCCAAGAAGTGATGCAAGGAATTGTGAAAGCACTTAAACCAGGTGGTCGGGTAGTGTTGGTTGAGTACCGGGGCGAAAATCCCTTTATTATGATTAAAGGTCTGCACAAAATGACTCAAAAGCAAGTCCGTAAAGAAATGCAAGCTGTTGGTTTGGTTTGGCGGGAAACTAAAAACTTGTTACCTCAACAGCATTTAATGGTGTTTGAGAAACCTGATTCTAGCGCTTCTAGTTTACTCTGACCTCTCTCCTAAAAGGAAAGAGGCTTTGATGCTTACTCGCCTTTCTGGGGTTAGGTGTGTATTGAACTCAACCTAGAAGCACTATATAGTAATTTAGTAAATATCTAAAAAAATATGCATCAAGCCATAATAAAGTAAGACTCCTTGCCAGAGCAGAAAATCATGGTTAACCTATCATTTAAGCAGCAAATTCCTCATTTAGAAAATGGCGATCGCCTGACTCGCTACGAATTTGAGCGCCGCTATCAAGCAATGTCCCGTCATCAAAAGGCAGAATTAATTGAAGGAGTTGTATACTTGGCATCCCCATTACGTTTTGAAAGTCATGCTGAACCACATGGTCATCTAATAGGTTGGTTGTGGACTTACCAAATTGCCACTCCTGGTGTGAGATTGGGAATTGAGCCAACAGTCCGCTTAGATAGAGACAATGAACCGCAACCAGATGGAGTGCTATTAATTACACCAACAGCTAACGGGCGATCTCGTTTGAGTGATGATTATATAGAAGGTGCGCCAGAACTCGTAATAGAGATAGCAGCTAGCAGTGTTGCTATTGATTTACATGACAAGAAAAAAGTTTACGGTCGTAATGGGGTAAAAGAATATATTGTTTGGCAAATATTTGAAAACAAATTAGATTGGTTTAGCTTGCAACAAGGAGAATATATTTCCTTAGAAGTGGGCGCTGATGGAATTATCAAAAGTCAAGTATTTCCTGGTTTGTGGTTATCAATGTCGGATTTACTTGCTGGTAATATGCAGCAAGTATTGGCTGTGTTGCAGTTGGGATTAAATTCGCCAGAACATCAAATATTTGTGCAGCAGTTGTCTAGTCAGAATTCAGGAGTTGGAATTCAGGAGTCAGAATAGCTAAACAATCAGGAAAAGATTTAATGAATATTTTGGCATCAGTCTATTTTTTTGGGAATTAAGCTGGCGCTTTTGGTTGAACTATCCCAAACAATCCAGCTAAGAGAATTATCTAAATCATCGGGGCTATTTGAAACTTTGAAATATAGCTTTTCTGCACCTTTTGTTTCAATAGCGAAGTCGGCATTTTGAGCATAAACAACTATAAAACCTTTGTCTCGCAAACAATACATCGCCCACGCTTTTAATGATTGCTTGTATGGTTCGTGTGGAATTGGCGGTTTTGTGATTGTGTCTTCAATTACTTTAAATATTTGCGTGATTTTCGTGGTCATAGTAGATTAACTAGTGTTTTTTCAAGAATTGTTGCCACTTTTGACACATAGCAATCAATTATTATTCTCCCCAAATTTTTTTCATATTGAGTACAAAACCAGGTAAAATAGTTTCTCCAGAAAGAGTTTGAGGTGATTTTAAAATTTCCACATCTTGTCCGGGACGATAAATTTCTACTTCCTGTTTTTTTCGATTTATTAGCCAACCTAAACGACATCCATTTGACATATACTCATGCATTTTTTCTTGAACTTTTTTCAAAGTGTCAGATGGTGACATTATTTCAATTGCAAAATCAGGAGATAAAGGAATAAATTTTTCTCTTTGTTCTTTTGTCAAACTATCCCAACGAGATTTTTTCACCCACGAAACATCAGGAGAACGGTCAGCCCCTGAAGGTAAAGTAAATCCAGTGGAAGAATCAAAAACTTCGCCTAGTTGCTTTTGTTCATTCCATGATGCCAATTGCAGAATTAAATTAACGTTACTTCTTCCAGTTTCTCCTCCCGTTGGTGGTATTATGACTAATTCTCCTTGAGCATTGCGTTCTAATTGTAAATCGGGGTTTTCTTCACACAGCTGATAAAACTGCTCTGTGGTCAGTTTAAGAATCGAATTAAGGTTTAATGTCAGTGCTGTCATTGAAGTATTTCCCGTTTTGTGCTGACAAATAATTATTTAATGGGCATCTGGATCGCAACGAATTTCAATCATAAAGCCATCTGGATCGTAAAAATACACTCCTCTACCAGTAGGACGAGTGACTGGGCCATGAGCGATCGCTATTTTATTTTCTCTGATCACTGTCACCGCGCGATCAAATAACTGGGGATCGATGTCAAAGGCTAGATGGTACGCTCTGGTGAAGGTCTTTTCTGGGTCAGGATTTGGTGGTGTTAATTCGGGTTCCCCAAATAAATCCAGAATCGTACCATCCGGGGTGATGAAGTTGGCTACTTTCCCAGATGCGACAAGTTCTACCAGGGTTGCGGGTACTTCGTCGCCTGTGAGTTCATGCAAACCCAGGATTGTGCCATAAAAGTAGCGGGAAGCTTGCATATCCTGGACATTGAGGGCAATGTGATGCACTTTACGCAGATTTCCTGGCGCAAGGACACTGTTCACGGATTGGGTGCTAGATAGCATAGTAGAACAAAATCTCAATACTTAGATAGAAGTTGAACTTTTTTTAAAGTTTATTATGAATAATAAAAATCTATCATGGCTTTTGATTATTCTTTAGACTTTAAAAATATTAATTTTCGCCACCATCCTGAACTCTATCGTGTTGGGAAGGGTGAGCAGGGTGTACTTTTGGTTGAACCATACAAATCAGAAATTCTTC
>NZ_JAIVFR010000652.1 GCF_020829685.1 Nostoc sp. CHAB 5715
ATGACTGGCCTGACGTGTTTGACAAAGAAAAACCAATTATCACCCTGTCGCAAGCCCAGAGCTACTCAGGATTATACTTAACAAAATCTGGATTGCAGTTCAAAGTAGTAAGTCAGAATGAAAATTTGTTTATACAATGTAACCAGCAACCGCCGTTACAGTTTTTTCCGACATCAGAGCTAGAATTTTTTGCTAAAGCAGTAAATACGAGTATTTCTTTTGAAAGAGATGACACAGGCAATATCACTGCAATGACTTTAAGCCAAGCAGATGTCATGAGTTTAAGACAACAACCAGATAAACAGATTAGAGCACAGAGGCAAGAGTGAAAAGAACAAGCGCAGCCCAACCTACAAATCTTCTGAAGCGAGTAGTATTAGACTGCGCTGCGATCGCAATAAGCTTAGAAGGATTGAATTTACGTTAACAGTGTTGTTGTTTTTTGAAAAGTGACAATAGCAAACACATAAGTCCCATAACTACCAACGAGACTGAAGAAGTAGTTTCTGGAACAGGCTGAGGGTTTTGCACAGGCTGATAATTGATGAAATTTCCTTGAATTGGGCTGAGTGATGCCAAAAGTTGCTCGATATCCTTAGATATATCAGTATTATTACCAACACTTTTAGAAGAGATGAGGCGGTTAAACGTTTGGCTACTCGATTCATCAAAATCTCCTGTGAACCCAAGAAAATTTTGACCTATTTTACCTATAAGAGAGTCAATCAGATTGTTAACATCAGTTTTGATCCCTAGTGGGGATAACTTTAAACTACTGATATTATTGACGTTTCCAATCGTTGTGTTGTCAGTATTCGCTAACCAATTGCCATTACCAATAATTTCATTTCCACTGGTAAAAACCCAGTTACCATTACCAATAATTGTGTTATCAGTACCAAAGTCCCAATTGCCGTTTCCAATGGTTGCGTTGTCACTGCCGAAGTGCCAATTACCATTACCTAATGTTGAATTATTACTTCCGTCGTCCCAATACCAGTTGCCGTTACCAAGGGTTGTGTTACCCTTTCCAAATAGCCAGTTGCCATTACCGATGGTTGTGTTGTCATTATTAAAGTTCCAGTTACCATTCCCAATGGTTGCGCTGTTACTGCCATAATCCGAGTTAAAATTACCAATAGTTGCGTTATTACTACCAAGGTTCTTGTTACCATTACCAACTGGTGCGTTGCCCTCATTAAAGGTTTGGCTACCCGGATTAGATGTATTCCCAGCGTTGCTAAAGGGTATATTATTACCAAGGACTTCTTTCAACGGATCGAAAGGCGATTGTTGAAGCAGACTTCCAGCACCTGCGATCGGGTTACTGCTGCCTGCAAACGGATTGGTAGCCCCACCTGCGAATGGGTTACCACCGCCTGCAAACGGGTTGGTAGCTCCACCTGCGAATGGGTTACCACCGCCTGCAAACGGGTTAGTAGCCCCTCCTGCGAATGGGTTACCACCGCCTGCAAACGGGTTGGTAGCCCCTCCTGCGAATGGGTTACCACCGCCTGCAAACGGGTTGGTAGCCCCTCCTGCGAATGGGTTACCACCGCCTGCAAACGGGTTAGTAGCCCCTCCTGCGAATGGGTTACCACCGCCTGCAAACGGGTTAGTAGCCCCTCCTGCGAATGGGTTACCACCGCCTGCAAACGGGTTGGTAGCCCCACCTGCGATCGGGTTACCACCGCCTGCAAACGGGTTGGTAGCACCATTTGGAATCGGATAACCACTGCCTGCAAAAGGGTTACTACCTCCTGCCAATGTGTTATCAATACCTTTGAAAAAGTTATCACCTAAAATTGACTTTAATCGATCAAAGATTAATTGCTGAAGCCCACTGCCAGCATCGCCTGCAAACGGGTTAATACCGCCACCTGGAATGGAATTGTTACCGTTACCTAATAACAGATTGGTATCACCCGGCAACAGGCTGCCTTCAGCAGAAAAACTGCCATTGCTAGCAAAGGAACTAACGTTGTTAGGGCCACCTACACTTAAGGGATTAACTCTACCATTAAGGGGATTGACAGCAGACTCTTCCATTGGTACTAATTTTCCTATTTTTAGTTAAAAAGGTTATGGAATCTTCAGTACTTCTTATACCAATTATGAATTTGCTAAATCCAAAATCTCTCTAAAATAAAGGCTTTAATCAAATCATCTTACTGTCAAACTAACAGAAAATATTTCTTAAATACCTACCTGTAAAGAGTTCCAGGGCGTAAAATAGCAAACTAGTACAATAAGGCAGAAAGCACATCATTGATAATACATGCTTTTCAGCTTTATCGAATGGTATGTTTATTTGCGCCAAGCTGTACTAGCATACTATGTACTGAAGAACTCATTGTTGTTCTCTTCTATTTCTCTGCTGATTTTCGCAAGAATTCTATTAAGCAAACGGGATTTATTGACCGCCAAATGGTAGGGTTTGACCACCGCCAAATGGGGAAGTTTGTCCTTGTCCGCCACCAAATGGGGAGGTTTGTCCATCACCACCAAATGGGAGGGTTTGTCCTTGTCCGCCGCCAAATGGGGAGGTTTGTCCTTGTCCGCCACCAAATGGGGAGGTTTGTCCTTGTCCACCACCAGATAATGGGATTTGTCCACCACCGAGTTCTTTTTCAAGCCTTGAGTTAACTAGCTTGTCAATACTAACCCTCAAACTGAACCCGTCCGGTATTTCACTTGTGCTAATACCATAGGTCTGGCTACCAGCACCAGTCAAAGGGTCGCTACCACTACCTTGGTTACTACCGCCTGCGGATGGGCTACTACCGCCTGCGGATGGGCTACCACCGCCTGCGAATGGATTACCACCACCTGCGAATGGATTACCACCGCCTGCGAATGGATTACCACCGCCTGCGGATGGGTTACCACCACCTGCGGATGGATTACTACCGCCTGCGGATGGGTTACCACCGCCTGCGGATGGGTTACTACCACCTGCTGTGGATGGGTTGACACCGCCTGCAAAGATATTCCAGAAGTTGTCGCCAGCGAAAGGATTACCACCATAGGCTAAATCGCCACCGGCAGCACCACCACCAGCAGCACCGCCACCAAATGGGCTACCGCCACTTTCTCCATCACCAACACCACTGAATATCTTGGGGAGGTCTTTCTCAGGGATAACTTCTTTCAAGCGACCGAAGGGTGATTGTCCAATCTGATTGCTCCCACTAGTAGAGGGGTTAGCGCTACTACTATTACTTGAATTTTCTGCCATTAGAATTAATCCTCTTATTGTTTTGATAAAAATCTTGCTAGCATTGCAACATAAAATAGACAAAATCTAAGTCTTTGTTTGTGACTTTTTTGTTGTCTTTTTGTTAGCAAATCTAGTTAGTAGCTATTAGATTATTTGGTTATCTTTGTTAAGTGGAGATAATCTATTTTTAATCAATGCTACTTACACTAAAAATGTATATGATTTAATTTTGAAGGGCAATGAAAAATGTTTTGATATATTTATCAAACTTGTAGATATTTTTAGATAATGGTTTAAAAAAATTAATTGAGATGTTTGTATAATAAAATTAAATTGGGGTTAAATCTTATATTAGCGATTCTCGGTTGAGTGGGTACTGAACCCCATCCCCAACCCCTTCCCCGCTCTTTGAAAGGGGGCTAAGATGTACCTTATATGACAATACGGTTCAGTTAAGGCTAAAACTATGTTAAAAGTCAATTTTTTTAACGAACCGCCAAGACGCCAAGGACGCAGAGAGAAGGAAGAAATGCTTAACTGAACTGTATTGCCTTATATGATTAGGAAGCGCTATATTGCAATGAATAATCTTTTGATAAATTTACCAAATTTTTAGATATTTAATTTATCGTAAGTTCAAGGGTTTAAGACCCCTACATCTATATGTAGCACCAGTTTCAGTCCTTCGACTTCGCTCAGGAACCATCGGGGTTTAAATCCCTGTACTTCGGCTACGCGAAGTTTCCGTCTGAAATGTCTTTAATTTTGAATTTTGAATTTTGAATTGTTAACTGTACCATAGCCACTCAACAACAACAGTACACTCAGCCCCAAGCAACTTTAAGCTTGCAGTAACCACCCAATGATAGAAAGGGGTTCACCAACAATTAAGCGCTCACTCAGTTGTGTGTATTTTTCTAAATCGATGTCTGCTAAGGTAAGTAACTCATATCATGTCCGCTTGATTCCTTATTAAACCTGAAGAACCCCACCCCGCCAAAGCTACGCTTCGTCTCCCCTCCCCGCAACCGGGGAGGGGATTAAGGGGAGCCAGCGCGGTCTTGGGGGTTTCCCCCATGAGCGACTGGCGTGTGGGGTGCAATGACTGTGGGAATCATAACTAATTATGCGAACATAATATCACTGCTGTTGCGAAATGATTTTATCAGACGACGCTGGGCGATCGCTTCAGCTTGAGTTGCAGAAAACCCAGGTTAA
>NZ_JAIVFR010000653.1 GCF_020829685.1 Nostoc sp. CHAB 5715
AGAAGTTTTCCGCACAGCAACTTCAATTGGTAACTCGTCTGGGTCTAGTGCAACTACATACACACCTTCTCGCAAGTTACCAACAAAGAAATTACCTTGAGCGTCTATTTTAGCTGCACCCACAGTGCGGCCACGGTTATCGTAAACATTGATAATACCGCCACCAAGGTCTGCACCCTTCCTGCCACCTTGAACAACCATTCGTCCAGCGATCGCTCCTCTGTCTTTGCCAACTGAGCTATATTCAGCTGGCGACACTTTACCGCCAGCAAATGATAAATCTGATACTAAGGATATGGTCAGGCGATCGTCCCCAATGCCACCAAAAATGTTTCTATTTCTAGAGGGGATGCCTTGATAATCAATTGAGGCGAACAATCCTGGCAGTATCCGCATACTAGCGCCTACAACCGGCCCAACTTCTCCATCTCTATATCCTAGTCCTAAGCGCCAACTCAGACCTGAAATGCTAGGAGAGCTATAATTCAGTCCCAAAGTGTAACGAGTTGCTAAATCACCACCAGATTCAGTCCCGAACGATAGTAGATAATCACGGCTTAGATTATAACCAAAATCTGTTGAATAGACATCACCAAAAGAGTTAAAAGATAGTCTGCTGTTTCTTGTTGGTTGATAGAACGCGTTGAATGAATAGTTGCCAAAATAATCTGGTGTACCTCTCAAAGACAAATTAGACAATGGGCGCAATGAAAAAGTCGGCAGAATGTAAGTACTCGAATCACTTTGGTTTTGGTAACTGCGGGCAATCAAGCCTAAACTAAAGTTATTACTGAATTTATATCTGACATCTAGAGCATTGTTCCTGCGATCGCGTGACTGATCATTGCTGCTAAAATAGCCTGTTGGATATAATTCAGAAACTCCCAAAATTTGCCAACGAGCCAACTGAATATCCAAATTAGCCGTATAACCTAACTCACTTTTAGAAGTACCGACATTTGCTGATAAAATTACAGGACTTGCTAAACGCCAAGCAAAACCTGCCTGCGCTTGTGTACTATCAGGTAATAATTGTGCAGAGCTTTCCAACGTTAAATTATCAGAAATACCCTGGCGTATCTGATAAAATCCAGCGAACTGGCCTGATTGAGTTGAAGGAAAATCATCCAGTAAATTATTTTGGATATAGTTACCAGTTAATCCTATACCGGCTAGCTGCACATTACCGCCGGCTGGTAACAATAAATTTGAAGCATTGAGTCTTAAAGAACGAACTTCTGTAGGTACGCTAAAATTATTGCGGTCAAATACAAACAGTTCAATTTCATTACTTTGACCCGTGGGCAAATTGACACCGGCAAATTCGTATTCTCCACCTAGTCCTACCTGCTGTTGGGCAACCACAACGCCACTAACTCTTAACTGAACAAAACTGGCTGGGGGAACTACACCACGAAATGTTTGTATAGGTTGGGAACGTCTTGGTAGAAGCTCATTAGCACTAAAACTTGTATTAAACCTGTCAGCAGGTAGATTAGTATAACCAATCTGCACTCCCGTCAAATTGAGATTAGTAGCTAAAGGATTTAACCCAATTTGTTGGCGACCTATTTGATAAAGCAGTCGCCCTGAGCGTTTAAAGTAAAAATATTCACTTAGCTGGGGCTGGTTAACAAAATCATTCTCTAAACGTAACCGCCACGCACCACCTCCCAAACGCCCACCCAAAAGAGAAGAACTACGCCAGTTTGTATTACCAGAATTACTGTAATAATTTAACTCTTGCCGGAAATTAGATAAACCACTGCTAGGAGGTCTAACTTCAGGCTTGAGGTCAATTGCCTGATTTCTAGATTCTCCACTACCTCTGCGCCAAGCTAAATCAACATTCAAAGCTAAATCTGAAGTTTTTAGCTCTATCTCAGTAAGTAATTTCTCTTTTAGGAAGGTATCACGAATATAAGTAATACCATTAATTTTTTTCAAGTCTGACTCTGTAACAGTTACTACACCTAAAGGTGTTTTCAGTTGGGTTTTGCCAGCATCAAGATTTTCAACCGTAAATCCAGCAATTTCGGCAAAATCAGACAGTGGAATTAATAAAATTTTCCCCTCTGGAATAACTTCTAAACTCCCAACTTCCTGTCCATTAATGAATACTGCCACTAATAAATTTTTACCCTCAGCCAAGATATTATTAATGGGAGTATTTGTTGGAGCAGGATTGTTCTTATCTGTTGAAGTTTTTAAGGCATCACTGCTACTATAATTGGGAGTAACTACATTGTTAACCTTTTGTTCCTTGTCAGGAGACAGCGTATTTTTCGCATCATTATTCTGAGCAGCATCCCTGATATCTCGTAGAGTACTTTTGATGTCACGAATAGCTGAATCTTGGGAGGCTGCTGATGGTGTGGTACTTTGAGCCACAACCTGTTGACTAAGTTGTTTAATGTCAGAATCTAGAGCATTTTCAGTAGTTATGTTACTAGCTGTAATGCTTTTATTGTCTACCTTGCAAGAATGCTGTGATTTATTCGTGGAAAATTCAGGTGGTAATGTTTCTGGTGGTGAAGGAGTTGCAATTGCTGCGGCAACTGTTCTATGTTCTTGACTAACGCTGGTATCTAATTGCGTTTTACAAGAGCTATTCTCTGACTGTATAATTGTGATTGCTGGGGGAGATGCTGAAGGTTGGAAAAACATAAATGAAGTACAATAATTTGTATAGTTAGCCTAAAGAAGTTCCCGGCTACAAATCATTTCTGGGAAGATAAAAAACTTGGTTAGCGAAATTTCAGCTTTTGTAAACCCAAAAACTAAAACACATTCAATTTGCACATCTAAATTCCATAAAACTAGTGGGGTGGGCAAGATGCCCGCCCAGTTCACGTAATTTAAATGTGGAATAGTTTATCTGCGATGCTGAGGATTTTTGAGAGAATTTCTCAATTTTTGAGAAGCAGGCTGAGTTTGAGTCCTGGCATTATTAGCCACTGGAGCATTCACTGGCACAGTAAAAGGTATGCCTTTTTTAATCGCTACACCATTCAGTTGCCCATTGATATCCAAAACGTAGCTACCAGGGGGTAAATTTTTAGTGATTGGTAGCGAAACTCGACGACGGCTATCAGGCAAAATTGGTGTTGTAGGTAAAAATCCTGCATCCACTAAAGGCTCAGTCTTTTTGACCTCTGGTTTTTCTAAATTAGCTATGGGTTTTGTTGCCTCAGCACCTGGATATTTAGCAGCCGGCCAAATAGCATATTGACCTTTCATCTGCACAGATGCGTTACCTTGGCTAGAAATATCAAATACGGCATTGAGAGCATTAGGTTTAGTATTGACACTCACAGAGTTTAATACACCAATTCTCTTGACATCTCCTACATAACCGTATATTGCAACTCCTAGTTTGCCGATTAAAGTTACACCCTTTGTGCGTGAAGTAGTCCGGGGTATTTCTTCAAAATAAAGTACTGCCCGATGTTCACCTGATTGGGGCTTAACTCTAGGACGAATGGCGAAACGAACGGTTTGTGAGCCACCTGGTGGAATTATAAATCTAGAAGGAGTAAAAACAATCCATTGCTCTAATGATTGCTCTTTAGGAGGAACTATTTGCACTTTATTTTCCTCATTCATCATCCAGGATTGTGCATAAACCTTAAGTTCAACTGGTTGAGAATCAAGATTTAAAACACGAACAGCTTGAGAACGTGTTTTGTTGCTGTTCATATTTATGTCAAATCTTGGTGGACTCACACCAATATTAACAGCCGTTGCAGGAGGTATACTTAGAGCTAATGCTCCCATTACACCCAAGGCAATATTTATTGATTTTGGCAACATCTGGATTAAATTTTTCACTTGAAAACACACCATAAAGTAACTATTTTCTCAATTCAAGTAGAGAAATTAACGGCGATCTACTACTACTGCTAATTCTCCAGCATATTGACCTGCAACTTGGGTACCAGAAATGTCCATTTTTAATCGGAATCCGCCTTGTACCAAAGCTGTATTAGTATTGGGATCGCGAGAAATTTCTATGATAGGCAACGGCTCTAGAACAACTTGAACCACAGAACTAGAACGCTGTTCACTGCTAACTGCATTACTCTTGCCATTTTCGGCTTTCATCTCATAAGTGGCATAAAGTAAATTCACTTGCTCAACAGGAACACGCATCTGCCAAATACGAGGAAATTCCCGAAAAATCAAGGTATTAAATTGGGGAGGTGCTAATAAATCTCCTGGATTAGTCACTGACTCACTTTTGGTAGTAACAGAAATTTCTGAGTGTGTGATGGGAGGAATTCTCAGCTTTTGGGGAGTTGCTAATTGATAAATCTCTGTGGGTTCAACTGTAGAGATGAATTGTGCCACAGTCCGTGTTTGTGGATAGGCTAACATAGCGATACTAATAGCTATGGAGTTGAGCAGGTAACGTTTGCAACTCTTATTTGGATGCC
>NZ_JAIVFR010000654.1 GCF_020829685.1 Nostoc sp. CHAB 5715
TTTTATCTTTATAAATACTACTACGATGCCCAACTTCTATGATAGTTATCAATAAAATTTCATCCAAAATATCATAGATAATGCGATAGTCTCCTACTCTAATTCGATAACCATTGTCTCTATTTTTAGCTGGCAAATTCGGCACCGCCAAGGCATTTTCTGCGAGGATGACTAACCCTCCCCAACTCAGAGGTACAAATAACTCGAATATTGATAAATCAAAGCAAATTGAAGTTGAGGCTAATACACCAGCGATCGCATCTGCACTAAACACCTCCCGCGCCCAATACAATAAACAAACTGGATTGTGATGCTCAATCATCACCCCCTTCGGCTTCCCTGTAGAACCAGAAGTATAAATCAAATACGCCAGATTTTCCGGTGTAACCTTGGTGACAGGATTATTAACACAATTTTTAGCTATAGCTTCCCAATCTTCATCTAAATAAATAACCCTTCTTTCTTCGTTTGCGCCTTTGCGACTTTGCGTGAGCTTTTCATCGAAAGCGGCGGGAAACTCCATCCCCAGGTGTCTGTAGAGGGACAGCCGCCCCGCCGCTTGGGGCATAGGGCATAGGGCATTGGTAATTTCTTCCCCATGCCCTATGCCCCATTCCCCATGCCCAAAAACTCCATCCCCTTGTGGGTGGAGTTTTTCATCTTTGTGAGTCAACAGAATCGGAACTCGTGCATCTTCCAGAATCCACCTCAACCTACTTTCAGGATAAGCTGGATCTAAAGGTACATATACTCCACCCGCTTTGAGAATCCCTAAAACCCCAATCACCATCTCAACAGAACGTTCCAGACAAATTCCTACAGGTGTTTCTACTTCCACACCCAAATGTTGCAAATGATGTGCTAATTGATTAGCTTTACTATTGAGTTCTCTATAAGTAAAAGATTGCTCACCAAAAATCAGCGCTATTTCATCCGGTGTCCGTTCCACTTGCGCTTCAAATAGTTGATGAAGGCACTGATGATTAGGATATTCTTGTGTAGTTAGGTTCCAAATTTTAAATTGTTGCTGTTCGTTTAGGGTTAAAATAGATATTTCTGACAGCCTTTGCTCAGTATTTACAACTATACTCTCTAGCAAAGTAATCCAATGTTCTGCCATGCGGGCAATTGTAGCAACATCAAATAAATCTGTACTGTATTCAAACTGCCCAGTAATCCCCTGCTCAGTATCCTGTAAATTCAGACGTAATTCGTATTTTGCCGTGTCTTCATCAAAAGGCAACCGTTCCAGAGTCAACCCTGGCAATTGTGGCGATCGCACCGATGCTAATTGTAAATCAAACTTAACTTGGAATAACGGCATCATTTGACTGAGATTCCGTTCAGGATTTAACACTTCCACCAATTTTTCAAAGGGTAAATACTGATGGGCAAAGGCTGCAAGCGCCACCTCACGCACTCGCGCCAATAATTCCTGCACCGTGGGATTTCCTGCCAAATTGGTACGCAACACCAGCGTATTCACCAGCAAACCGATTAAATTTTCAGTTTCTTGGCGATCGCGGTTAACAATATCAGTACCAATAACTAAATCATTCTCTCCTGTGTAACGATACAACAATACCTGGAAGCTGGTTAACAGCAGCATAAACAGTGTTACCCCTTGCTTGGCTGCTAAAGCTTTGACTGCTTGGGATAGGGATGGCGATAAAGCCACAGGATAATGTGAACCGCTATAGGTGGGTACGGCTGGTTGTGGACGACTTGACAATTGTAAAATAGGTAATTCACCACCCAATTGCTGTTGCCAATAACTAATTTGCTCTGTGAAAAACTCGCCCTGTAACTGTTGCCTTTGCCACAGCGCCCAATCAGCATACTGAATAGGTAACTCTGGTAATGATGAAGTTTCTCCCTGGACAAATGCTGAATATAGTAACGATAATTCTTTTAGAAAGACACCAATCGACCAGCGATCAGAAATAATATGATGAGTTGTCAGTAGTAAAATATACTCCTGTTCTCCTAAATATAATAGGAGCGATCGCAATAAGGGTTGACTCAAATCAAAGGGGAGTTTTGCCTGTGCTAGGGCTAACCTTTCCACTTCTAACGGAGTGTTAATTTCGCTGATATCAATAATCGGAAGCGCCAGGGGTTCCCAAGGTGTAATGACTTGGATAGGCTGCTTTTGGGCGTTGGTAGTGAAACAAGTGCGTAAGGTTTCGTGTCGTCGTCGTAATTCATTTAGAGATTTTTCTAATGCTGACACCTGCAAGACTCCCCGCAGCCGCAGAACACAGGGGACATTGTAAACACAACTTGTGGGTTCGAGTTGCTGAATGAACCAGAGGCGTTGTTGAGCAAAGGATAGGGGAATATTTTCTGTATCAGGGCGTTTGGGAATGGTGAAAGATTGTCCTAATGTTAATCCTCGCTCTTTTAAGCGGCGTTCAAATAGTAGTCGTTGTTCTGGTGATAATTTAGCTAGGAGTTGTAGATAGTCAGCCATTTTGGATATTAGATTTTGAATTTATGAAGAAGAATTCAGAACTCAGGAGTCAGAATTTTACTATGTATTTTGTACGACTGGATGAGAAGCTTTGGTTTAACCCTGTTTTGTCACTCTCCGAAAACAAAAATCAACAGCAATGTTTAAACCTTAGACTAGGGTTGGGTTTGTGGCTTTATTTTCTAGTATTATAAACATCATCATCGCTTGAGCCTGAAACTCTTGTTTAGCAAGTATTTCATCTTTTTATCTGGGGAAAAGTGACACAAGAGGGTTAATACCGAACTTTGTCTTGCTACGCTAACGCTTTTATTGGGCGAAACTAGTATTAAATATTCTTCATTATTAAAACTCTATCCCTTTACAGTTAGAGTATTCACCAATTTTAAATTTTAAATTTTGAATTCTGTTTTATGGGAATTTCAAAGTACCGTAAGATAAGTATCTTTTCCCTCTAATGGTAAAACCCGGAGACGTTGATTTTTTAAATCTGGTTCTAACCCTAAATCTTCTAAAGGAATTAGTCCTAACAATGGGTTTGAACCTGCTGGTAGTTCAATACAATTAAATGTTCCTTCCCGACCTTGAACTAATAGGTTTAACTCTCTAAATATACGAACTTTTTGTATCCCTACAGCAATTTTGACATCAACCTCACCTTGGAGTACTAGTCCTAATTCACTGATAATATTTTCTGGCAAGCACAATCGAGTTGCACCAGTATCGACTAAAACATCATTCAATGTAACTGAACGAATTTGATCTGAGGAAATAAATCCTCGTTCGGCTAAAATTTGGTCAATACGGTTGGCAACTGTAATTTTACTTGTAACTTTGCCCATTGTCTCCCTTAGATTTGTTGCCACAACATTATTCTCCCTGAAGTTAGATTATGGCAATTTGATTGATCTAGCCATCCTAATCGAACCGCCAAGCCGCCAAGAGCGCCAAGAAAAGAAACAGAAAATTTTATAAATTATTTAGGACTGCTATATCTCTTTTATTTTATCACCCTCTTAGGCATAAATATTTATAGGCAGTGTTCGCTTATTTTCATAATCTTTATACAGGAAAGATATACCAAAAATGTGAACAATTTTATTTCTGCTTTCCATTACCTACTCTTGAAGTTGTTGTGCTACTTCCTCCGGTGATAAGTTATGAATATCACTTAATAATGCGGTTATTTCTGCTAAATCCTGAGATTTTGGTTTTTGAGATGCAATAACTGCTGCAATGCTACCCACAGTTGGTGCTTCCTCCAGTAAACTCCGCATAGAGAGTTCTATCCCAAAGCGATCGCGCTTTCGAGAGATGGCTTGAATTGCCAGTAGGGAATGTCCGCCTAAATCAAAGAAGTTATCATGAATGCCAATGGGTGTAATTCCTAAGAGTTCTTGCCAAATTTGGGCGATCGCTTCTTCTATTTCGTTGCTGGGTGGAATATATTCGTTGGCTAAATTAGGGCGTGTATGGGCAGTATCAGTGGATGATTCTGTTTTGGTTGCATTTGAGGTTTTTGGTGTTACCCATTGCTCTAGACGCTTGTGGAGGCTGCTTTTGGAAACTACGACAGACTCCGGTAAGCCTAAGTTGAGAACTCGGCAGGTAGCATCCCAAACCTCTTGAGGGGTAAGTGCTAGTGCGGCTAAATTTGCTCCAAAACCACTGTTAATCTCAAATGCATCATCTCGGCAAGCATCCCAGTTGATGCTAATCCAGGGAAATGTACTGCTTTGATTTTGTTTCACAGTAAACATATCTATAACTGCATTGGCGGCGGCATAAGCTGCCAATCCCAAACCGCCTAAAACACTAGAAAGGGATGATTGCAACACGCAAAAATCTAGGGATTTGTTGCCGATAACTTCAGCTAGGGCATCAATTTCATGGAAAGACGGTAGGGGATCGCTTTCGCGGTCTACGCCGTTCCGAGCGCAACGAAGTAAAGCTTTTTATTT
>NZ_JAIVFR010000655.1 GCF_020829685.1 Nostoc sp. CHAB 5715
AACTTCTAAACTTAAAAGAAGTGTTACTATATCTAGCATGGGCGTTCTGTAGACTGGAAGTTGTCGTTGTGGTAAACAACAACTTTACTACAGAACGCCCTATTTATTTTTGGCGAAGGTATTGTTATAGTCTTGGTGTTATCAAAGCCATTCGGGCTCACAATGGAACTATTGGTCCCAGCGAGCTTACCCTTGTTGAAAGATCAAAGGAACTTATATCTGCTTTTCCGCCGACTTACTTGTACTCTGGGAGAGCAGTAATTAACTGAAGGGCTTCGTCACACCATGCCGCCCAATCTTGGTGATAGCGAATTGCACGGCGAATAATCAAATGCATATACACATCCCTAAGTGCCAAGGATTCTAAATTATGGGAAAACTGTTCGTCAAGTTTTTGTATCTGTTGCACCTTTTCGAGATGGAGTTGTCGCCGTCGTTCAATTTCGCACACAATTACCTCTATATCAATAAGATGTCCAGCAAGTCCTATTACACCTAAATCTTCACGAATTGTAGCTGGTTCAGTAGGTTTCATTAACCAGTTAGTTAGTTCTTTGTGGCCTTGTGGGGTGAGAGAGTAGATTTTCTTATCCAGCCGTCCCGGTTGCGGAATCGCTTCATAGGTAACATTGCCCTGTTGCTCAAGTTTGCCTAGCTCAACATAGACTTGCTGCAGGCTAGCCCTCCAAAAACAACTCCCAAAGCCTTCATCAAGTTCTTTGGCAACTTCATAGCCACTCAGAGGTTGACGGGAAAGAAAAGCTAGAATCGCGTGCTTGAGAGCCATAAAAAAGACTTGACGTAATCAACAATTTTAATATACAATAAATTTTATTAAAAAAATTGAATACAAAAAAACAGCCCAATTATTGGTGATTAATTATGGTGGCTTCTGAAATAGGGGTAAAATTGCGCCATCCACGTCGGATTACCGTTGTCATTGCTGGTTTTGTGATGCTGATAGCGGGTGTAGTTTTGTATCACACAATTAAAAGTCATCCAACTCAGCCAACAATATCGACTATTAAACCTACTATTAGAACCATCTCAGCGCTAGGACGATTGGAGCCAGATGGTGAAGTTGTGAATGTTTTTGCGCCTACATCCACTGATGGTGCGAGAGTAGATAGCCTGAAAGTCGATCACGGTCAGTTCATTCGTAAGGGACAGATAATTGCCATCTTAGATACATATGCGCGTCGTCAAGCAGTCCTGGAAGAAGCACAACAGCAAGTTGTGGTTGCCCAAAATCGTCTAAAGCAGGTTGAAGCTGGCGCAAAGTTGGGGCAAATTCAAGCACAGAAACAGGTTGTGGATCGGCTACAGGCGGAGTTGGTAACGGAAACAGCAGCGCAAGAAGCGACGCTCGCTCGTGTGAAAGCAGAATTACAGAATGCGGAACTAGAAGCTCGACGCTATCAGCAACTCTACATAGAGGGAGCCGTCTCTGCTTCCTTGCGAGATACTAAGCAATTACAGGCAGATACCGTTAGCGATAGCTTAAACGAAGCCCGTGCATCTTTAAGCAGGATTATTCTGTCACGCCAAAAGCAGATTGCAGAAGCGAAGGCGACGCTGAACCAGATTGCAGAAGTGCGTCCTGTGGATGTAGAAGTGGCGGGATCGCAAGTTTCCCAAGCACAGGCTGGGGTAGGAAGGGCAAAGGCAGAATTAGATTTAGCAGTTGTGCGATCGCCCCAAAATGGACAAGTCTTAAAGATTCATACCCGACCAGGAGAACTGGTAGCTAATAAAGGCATTATTAGCTTGGGACAGACTCAAAAAATGGTTGCGGTAGCAGAAGTTTATGAACTGGATATTAGCCGAGTTCGGGTCGGTCAATCTGCAACTATCACCAGTAAGAATAATGCCTTTGCAGATGTGTTACACGGCAAGGTGTTTGAAGTTGGGCTAGAAGTCGGTAAAAAGGATGTGTTAAACACCGATCCAGCAGCGCAATTTGATGCGCGAGTTGTGGAAGTGAAAGTCCATTTGGATCCAAAATCTAGCCGCCAAGTTGCTGGTTTGACCAACTTAAGCGTTCAGATGGAAATCAATGTCCAATCTTGAGGAAGTCATGATGACGACAATTATCCATCCTCAGCCTGTATCTAATAAAGCCAAGAAAAAGAAAAAACCCCTTTTTCTATCGTGGTTGCAGTTGCGGAAAGAGCCATCGCGCTTGATGGTTGCGATCGCGGGGATTAGCTTTGCCAATGTACTGATGTTTCTGCAATTGGGTTTTAGAGGAGCCTTATTTAGCAGTGCAGTGGAATTTCACCATAGTTTGAATGGCGAAATCGTGATGTTGAGTGGCCGCTACCGATCGCTCATTTCCCTAGATCGCTTTACTGAAAGACGATTATATCAAACACTAGGAGTAGATGGTGTGCAATCGGTAAGTCCGATTTATCTCGATTTCATTCAGTGGCGCAATCCTTACAACAAAGAAATTTGGAACATTTTTGCGATCGGTATTAATCCAGAACATCAGGTAATGAACTTATCGGGTGTGCAAGCCTACCGTAAACAACTGAGTGAACCGGATACAGCTTTATTTGATGCAGGTTCCCGTCATGAATTTGGGGCGATTGGGCAATACTTGCAAGCAGGTGAGCAAATTTCCACCGAGATCAATCAACGGCAAATTCGCATTCGGGGATTATTTCAACTTAGTCCGACCTTTGGGATAAATTCTTATTTAGTCACCAGTGATATCAACTTCTTACGCATGGCGACATCCCGCCAATCAGGATTAATTGATGTGGGGGTAATTAAGCTCAAGCCTGGTGCTGATGTGAAACAAGTTCTGGCAAATTTGCGATCACGCTTACCTGATGATATCAAAGTCTTAACCAGAGAAGATTACGCCAAAGCTGAAGTTGCTTTCTGGAATGCCAGTACACCAATTGGTTATACCTTCGATTTAGGAGTGGTCATTGCCTTTATCGTTGGAGCCGTAATTGTTTATCAAATTCTCTACAGCGATGTCACTGAACATTTATCAGAATACGCCACCCTCAAGGCGATGGGATTTCGCGATCAATACTTACTAGTTCTTGTATTCCAAGAATCACTAATTATAGCAATATTGGGCTTTATTCCTGGCATCTTCATTGCTTTAACAATTTATCAAATTACTCATATTGCAACCCTGTTACCAATGGCTATGAATGTAGGACGGGTCGTATTCGTTCTCATCCTGACAACAATCATGTGTTCTTTTTCTGCTGCCATAGCAGTGCGTAAATTACAGACGGCAGATCCCGCCGATATTTTTTAGGAGTTGATAATGACCCAATTACTTTCACTGGAGACAGTTTCGAGCGAACATCCTTTACCAGAACCAGCCATTACCATTTCCCATCTTAATCACTACTTTGGTCATGGTTCTCTTCGCAAACAGGTGTTATTTGATGTAAATTTGCAAATTGATAGCGGTGAAATCGTCATTTTGACAGGTCCATCAGGTTCTGGGAAAACTACACTGCTAACATTAATGGGAAGTCTACGTTCCGCCCAAGAAGGGAGTCTCAAAGTTCTAGAACATGAATTGCTCAACGCTGATAAAGAACAGATGACTCTGCTTCGTCGCCATATAGGTTACATTTTTCAAGCACATAACCTGCTGGGCTTTCTGAATGTCTATCAAAATGTGGAAATGGCTTTAGAAATGCAAGATGTTACAGCCGAAGAAGCTGATAGCCGGATTAAACACATTCTGACATTAGTTGGGCTAGAAGAGCGCATTCATTACTATCCTAGGGTCTGCTGAAAAAGAAAGAAAAGCTTACATTCTCAGATCATCAGACCAAAGAAATATATTCAGGTGCAAGATAAGAGGCTAAAATAGCCCAAAATCCTTGCATCTACGTGACTAGCACTCCTCGTGCCTTATTAGTACATATGTATCGAAAACAGGGGCAACCTCCAGTCTCAGCAGAAAATTTTGGACTTCCGTTTGAAGGTAAATTGTCATCAGATAATCGTTGGATTATTCTGGCGAATTTAATACTCTGGGCAGAATTTGAAGAGGAATATTCATCCGGATTCTCTATAGAGATGGGAGCGCCAGCAAAGTCGTTTCGGATGGCATTAGGGGCATTAATAATCAAAGAAAAACTAGGAATAAGTGATAGAGAGACAATAGAACAAATCAAGGAAAATCCTTATCTACAGTACTTCATAGGGATGTCATCTTATATTAATGAAGCTCCATTTGATGCATCTATGTTAGTCCATTTTCGTGAAAGAATTAGTGCAGACTTAGTAAACAAAGTGAATCAAGAAACTGTTAAGAGGAATGTATTTTTAGACCATATTAGTTGGGATAATTTTAATGAATCAGCGAACCTAAAGTCACAAGTAGAAGCATATAAAAATTATACTGGCTATTATCCAGAATCGGTTCATGTAGATAAAATTTATCG
>NZ_JAIVFR010000656.1 GCF_020829685.1 Nostoc sp. CHAB 5715
TATTGGGAGAACCAGTACTTGGTTCGGGATTGCTGTCAGTAGTACCAGACTCAGGTGTAGTTGGGTTTCCTGGTACGGTAATGCTGCCAGGAATGCCAGACTCAGGTGTAGTTGAGCCTCCTGGTGCGCTAGGAGTTGGCGAACTAGAGCCTGGAGTATTATTAGGAGAACCAGTACTTGGTTCGGGATTGCTGTCAGTAGTACCAGACTCAGGTGTAGTTGGGTTTCCTGGTACGGTAATGCTGCCAGGAATGCCAGACTCAGGTGTAGTTGAGCCTCCTGGTGCTGGAGTTAAGTTGCTAGGAGCGCCAGGTTCAGTTGTAGGTGTGCTGCCTGGTGCTGGAGTACTTTCAGGAGTGGCAAATCCAGATCCAGGTGCAGTTCCAGATCCAGGTGCAGTTGTGCTATCAGGAGTAGTTTCTGCTGGTGCCGTAGTGTTACTAGGAGCAGGAGCGGTAGGGGTGACTGCTGTGCCACCGGGACAGCGGGAGTTGAGCGGGAAATTCTGGCACAGAATTTTCATCCCTTCTGGCGAAATCTTAATTTCCCTTGGTGCACTAGTTGAGTTGCTACTGGATTGGGCTATGGAGGATTTACTAGATTCGGCCACAGCAATGTTTGCGGTGAATGCTAAAGATAAAGCTGCACCAATCAGAGTCAGAGATTTTCCCATCATTCTGTAATTAACCTCAACGGAACACTCGGCCCATTAAAACAGACAATAGAATTTAGAAAATCTTCCTAAATGAATATATTTAGGTTTGTTTCAGAATATGTGGATATGTAAAATTGGTAAAAATTATATCTGTTGTCTATTGATAACTAGTGTTTAAAAGTACATAAATTAAAACTATAGTTTTAGTTATAGAACGAGTAAGATTAGAACAAATAAGCCTTTAAAAATGGAGAAAAAATTTGTGTTTATGTAGACAAGTGACAAAAATTACAAATGAATTTTGGTAGCAAGCTAATATTAAGTATAAATTAAGTCAAAAAATTCCGTAGAGATAATTTCTGCTTTGGCTTATGAGTAAAATGATGAAAGACTAACATCTAAATTGATTGTAATTCGCCCGATTCTTCACTAAAAAGTGTGATGTGAATAGCCGATGAGTTTTCCCCAACCCCCTCAAAAGCCACAAACTTTACTTGGTCAACTGACTCAAGCGGTACATACTATCCAAGCTAGGGTCGATTTTTCTAAATTGGCGCTCAAGCCTAATGCCAAAGTACCGGAACTCTGGGTGCAGGATGCGGGGGCGGATAAAGCAGAGGTATATCCACTGTTGGGCGATCGCTATATTCTAGGTCGTAGCTCCAAATCCAGCGATATCGTCATCCGTAACCCTGTTGTCAGCCAAATTCACCTGTCGTTATCGCGGAATTCTACTCAACGCACACCAGTTTTCGTTATCAAAGACGAAAACTCTACCAATGGCATTTATCGAGGTAAGCGTCGTGTTAATTCTCTAGAACTGCGTCACGGCGATATTCTGACTCTGGGCCCCCCAGAACTCGCCGCTTCTGTGCGGTTGCAATACGTCGATCCACCAGCCTGGTATGTGAAAGCTGCAAGTTGGACAGCTTGTGGTGTCGGCGGTGTCAGCGCCCTGTTAGCGTTAGTAATTGGCGTCGAATGGCTGAAATTTTCAGTTAGACCCCTACCTACAGCTACACGCGCCCCAGTAGTTGTTTACGCCCGTGATGGAGCCACTCCTCTGAGAGAGCCTCGGACTACCTCCCATGTAGACATGAAGCGATTAGAGGAATTTGGCCCTTATTTGCCTGCTGCGGTGGTGGCTTCAGAGGATAGTCGTTATTACTGGCACTTTGGGGTTGATCCTGTGGGGATTTTACGAGCCGTGTTGATCAATAGCCGCAGTGGAGATGTGCAGCAAGGAGCCAGCACTGTTACCCAGCAAGTTGCCCGCAGTTTGTTCCGCGAGTATGTAGGCAGACAAGATACCCTTGGACGTAAATTGCGCGAGGCAGTTGTCGCCCTGAAGCTCGAAACCTTTTACAGCAAAGATGATATTTTGCTGATGTACTTAAATCGGGTTTTTTTGGGAGGAGATACCTCTGGCTTTGAGGATGCATCCCGGTATTATTTTGAGAAGCCCGCTAAAGAATTAACTTTGGCAGAAGCAGCAACATTGGTAGGAATTTTACCTGCTCCCAACGCTTTCGATTTTTGTGGGGATAGTCCAAATAAGCTAGAAGCAGCTGAATACCGGAATCGTGTGATTAAGCGGTTGCTGGAGATGGGCAAAATTAAACCTGAGGATGCGAACCGAGCTAGACGCTCCACTGTTCAAGTTAGTCCTAAAGTGTGTGAACAGCAAGCTAAGACGATCGCTCCTTATTTTTACAATTACGTCTTCTCCGAGCTTGAATCAATCTTGGGGGAAGGAGCTGCAAGAGAAGGAAATTATATCATTGAAACCAAGCTTGATCCAGCGATACAGAGTCAAGCAGAAGCAGCATTGAATAATTCAGTGAACAACGCTGGTAGAAATTTTAATTTTTCTCAAGGGGCGGTAGTCACTCTTGACTCTAGTACAGGCAGTATCCTGGCAATGGTGGGCGGGACTGATTACAGAAAAAGTCAGTTCAATCGCGCTGTTCAAGCCAAAAGACAACCAGGTTCAACCTTCAAAATTTTTGCTTACACTGCTGCTATTCAACAGGGAATTTCAGAATCAAAAAGTTATTCTTGCGCTCCTTTAACTTGGCAAGGCTTTACTTATAAACCCTGTCGTGCCGGTGCTGGCGCTACTTTAGATATTGCCACGGGGCTTGCTCTTTCAGAAAATCCCATTGCCCTGCGAGTTGCCAGAGAAATCGGGCTGAATAAAGTCGTGGCTATGGCACAGAATTTGGGAATAAAGTCAACCCTTGATCCAGTTCCTGGCTTAGTACTAGGTCAAAGTGTAGTCAATGTTTTGGAAATGACTGGTGCTTTTGGCGCTATTGGTAATGGTGGTGTACGGAATCCTCCCCATGCGATTAACCGAATTTTAGACAGTGGTGATTGCCGCGATCGC
The DNA here is from genome assembly GCF_020829685.1 of Nostoc sp. CHAB 5715. Lineage (GTDB taxonomy): Bacteria > Cyanobacteriota > Cyanobacteriia > Cyanobacteriales > Nostocaceae > Nostoc. Next base: position 3,045 of record NZ_JAIVFR010000656.1, read on the forward strand.
AAGGATATCAAAACTTGCCGTGTAATCTACTCCTTCGACCAAGATCCAGATGCCAACAAACGAGTGCTGCCAAATGGTGTAGCCGATGAAATGACTAGTTTGATGCGTGGCGTAGTCACAAGAGGTACTGGTCGTAGTGCTGCAATTGGACTGGGGGAAGCTGGGAAAACAGGCACGACTGATAAAAACGTTGACTTATGGTTCATCGGCTTTATCCCCAGTCGGCGGCTTGTAACTGGTGTCTGGCTGGGAAACGACAATAATTCCCCTACATCTGGTAGCAGCGCTCAAGCAGCTCAGTTGTGGGGAAATTACATGCGGAGAATTACGAGGTAAATTGGGAATTGGGCATTGGGCATTGGGCATTGGGCATTGGGCATTGGGCATTGGGCATTGGGCATTGGGCATTGGGCATTGGGCATTGGGCATTGGGCATTGGGAACTATTGATCAATAAATGATCAATGGAATTTTGTGAGAAGACCTGATTTTGAGGACTTAGAAGTTTATCAACTAGCTGAAAAGCTAGCTAATGAAATTTGGCGTATTGTTAAGGGATGGGACAATTTCACTAAAGATACACTGGGCAAGCAAATTGTTCGATCTGCTGATAGTATTTGTGCGAACATTGCAGAAGGTAGAGGTAGGTACAACGACCAAGACAATCGACGTTTTGTCAAGATTCCGAGAGGCTCTTTGTATGAAACTATCAGCTGGTTGAGGTTAGCCTACGCCAGACAGTTATTGACAAATGAACAAGTAAGCAGGTTTAAACCAATTCTTGATGAACTATTACCCAAGCTCAATGCTTATCTAAAATCCATAGGGAATAGGGAATAGGGAATAGCAACTTAATTCTTTTCCCAATGCCCAATGCCCAATGCCCCATGCCCCATGCCCCATGCCCCATGCCCCATTCCCAATTATTGATATCCCTGCCAAGGAGTAACTTCCAGCGTGCCGCTAGGCTTAAATATCACTTGGAAGTGGGCGAGAGGTTCTTTATTGTTGGGAGCTGCTACATTAGAACCGTAGACAGCGTTGAACATCTTAGGAAGAGGTGTTTCGCGGAAATAGTCAAAGGCAACTTGGTTGAGTGGTTCATAGTCAGCAATTACACCATCTTTGTTGACTGCTACCCGATATTTCAAATCTCGGGTAAAGGTAGGAGTGCCACTCCAAGTTTGGCGAACTGTACTATAAAGCTTTTGATTTAAACCTTTGACTATATTAGAGTCAGTAATTTTTGCACCTACTACCTCTGGCGTCCTAGCATATCCCCGCCAAGGACTAACTTCTAGCACACCTTTTGTAGTAAATACTACTCGGAATTGAGCGATCGGTTCCTTGGAAATGGGAGGACGGCTAGCTGGATTGTAAAGTAC
>NZ_JAIVFR010000657.1 GCF_020829685.1 Nostoc sp. CHAB 5715
CCGGAACTCATGAATAATAATGCTTTAGCGATCGCATGAGTTAACAGCAACATCAAGGCTACACCCCCTTGTTGCAACCCCACCGCCAAAAACACTAAGCCCATGTATGCACTAGTGGAATGAGACAGCGATCGCTTAATGTCAATTTGAGCTATGGATACTAATGTGGCACCAATTGCCGTTACCGTTCCCATTACTACTAATACATTCAAGGCAACTGGCGACAGGGCTAACAATGGTTGTAGTTTATACAGTAAATAAGCACCACCAGCTACTACCAGTGAGTTTCGCATTACCGAGGCGGGGTTGGGCCCTTCCATTGCCTCATCCAACCAAAGATGCAGGGGAAATTGGGCGCATTTCCCAGCCGGCCCAGCAATTAACGCCAAGCCTAGCAATGTTGATGTCATTGGGCTTAAATTAGCTGTTTGCGCCCACTCATATAAATCCGAAAAGTTCAAACTCCCGGCTAAGGTGGAAAGTGTCACCACAGCCATCAGCAGCAATAAGTCTCCCACCCGTTTGGTTAAAAACGCATCCCGCGCCGCCGTCACTACTAGTGGTTGAGCATACCAGAATCCCACCAGCAAGTAAGTTGAAAGCGTCAACACTTCCAAAAGACCATAGCTGAAAAATAAAGAATCACTGATTGCTAAAGCACTCAGCGCTGCTTCAAAAAATCCCAGCAGCGCAAAAAAACGCGCTAACGACCAGTCTTTTTCCATGTAACCCAGAGCGTAAACTTGTGCAAGTAAGCTTAACCCTGTAATTAAAACTGTTGCCCCAATACTGACTGGTGAGAGTTCCAAGGCAAAAGATAAGTCTAAATCAGCAGCTTTGAACCACGTCACTAGTAACTTTTCTGGTTCTTTATCCCAGATAATGTTAAATACAAACAGACTATGGACAAAAGCCAAAACCGTCGTCAACAAGTTTATGTATGCCGCAGGTCTTGGCCCTGTTCGCCGAATTATTCCTGTTCCCCACGGCAACGTCAAAATTGCACCTAATAAGCTATATAAAGGCACAAACCAACTTGTTGAAAATAGAGATTGATCCATTTAAATTCACCTTGACGACTCAACCTTAATTTTAAAAAAGCTTTTATATTATTTATTTTACAAAATTAATTTAGTAGAAACATCAATATTTTTTTACTCTTGTTTTAATTAAATTCTCATAAGTATTTTTACTTTCTTTTACCCTATTAAACTTCAAGAAAATATAACTTTACATAGGTTAAAGCATTTACTTGCTTTAACCTCACCTTTGTTTTTACATTTTTATTTCTACTTTGAACAAAGTAATTTATACGATATATTTGAAAAAATTATATATTTTTCACTTAGTCCTTGTAAATATAGCAAAAATTGCCAGAATCTAGAGACAGTACAAGATACAGCATCTTGTCCTCCCTCCCCAGATAAAATTACCCTTGGTTATGAATGTCGTTTTGTAAATGTGATAAAGAAATTATAAAGCATAAGTGGCTCCTCTAGGAATCAGTGAACTTTAATTGTTCAAGAGGACAGATAAATTTTTGTTAAGTTTTTTAAAACTTTATTATCATAAACTATTATAGTAATTTATATTGCCAGAAAGGCCAACCTTTCCTATGCTTAATTTGGAAGTGTTTTCTTAGCTATTAAGATAAAGCTCTCCCCGTCAAAAATTTCAAGCGACAGTACAGATTGGATTAATATTGTAGGAGTTCTGCGATGCCAATTGCAGTTGGGATGATTGAAACGAAAGGCTTTCCAGCAGTAGTGGAAGCTGCTGATGCGATGGTGAAAGCCGCCCGTGTGACTTTAGTAGGGTATGAAAAAATTGGTAGCGCTCGCGTCACCGTGATAGTTAGGGGAGATGTATCGGAAGTACAAGCTTCCGTAGCTGCTGGGGTTGAAGCGGCGAAAAGAGTAAATGGTGGTGAAGTGTTATCCACTCACATCATTGCTCGTCCTCACGAAAACCTAGAATACGTATTGCCGATACGTTACACAGAAGCTGTGGAACAGTTCCGTACTTAAAAGCTGTTTAAACAAAGTAATTAACACTCTTTACCTTTTTGAGCATCGCTTTCTTTTGTCCAGGGCTAAAAACTTTAAATAGGGATTAAAATCTAATGTCAATTGCAGTGGGAATGGTTGAAACGCTAGGCTTTCCAGCAGTAGTGGAAGCTGCTGACGCAATGGTGAAAGCTGCTCGTGTTACTCTAGTAGGCTATGAAAAAATCGGCAGTGGTCGAGTTACCGTGATTGTTCGGGGTGATGTGTCGGAAGTGCAAGCTTCCGTGGGCGCTGGTGTTGAATCAGTGAAGCGAGTCAACGGCGGACAAGTGTTATCTACTCACATCATTGCTCGTCCTCACGAAAACTTGGAATACGTCTTACCAATTCGTTATACCGAAGACGTAGAGCAATTCCGGGAAAATGTGAATGCAATTCGTCCTTTCGGTAGAAGACCGTAATTTGTAATGCAAGTCGCCAAAGTTCGCGGCACAGTAGTTAGCACACAAAAAGATCCAAGTCTTCGAGGTGTCAAACTACTGTTGTTACAATTAGTGGATGAAGACGGCAACATCCTGCCACAATACGAGGTAGCAGCAGATATTGTGGGAGCAGGAGTAGATGAGTGGGTACTTGTCAGTCGTGGCAGTGCCGCTCGTCAAGTTATTGGCAATGAACAACGGCCATTAGATGCAGTGGTAGTAGCGATCATAGATACAATTCACGTTGAAGATCGCCTCATTTACAGCAAAAAAGATCAATATCGATAGTCATTAGTCATTAGTCATTAGTCATTAGCTCTCGACAAAGAACAAATGACAAAGGACAAATGACAAATGACAAATGACAATACAGGAGGAATCTCGAAATGGCAGTCCGCAGCACGGCGGCACCTCCAACCCCGTGGTCGAGGAATTTAGCTGAAGCCAAAATCCATGAAACAGCCTTTGTACATTCATTTTCCAATCTGATTGGAGATGTACGGATAGGTGCAAATGTAATCGTTGCTCCGGGGACTACGATTAGAGCAGATGAAGGCACACCTTTTTATATTGGTGAAAACACTAATATTCAAGATGGTGTTGTGATTCATGGGTTGGAGCAAGGTCGAGTAATTGGCGACGATCAAAATAAATACTCGGTGTGGGTAGGTAAAAACACTTGCATTACCCACATGGTTCTAATTCACGGGCCAGCTTATGTAGGGGATAATTCCTTTATTGGCTTTCGCTCTACGGTGTTTAATGCCAGGGTGGGTGCAGGTTGCATCGTAATGATGCACGCTTTGATTCAAGACGTAGAAATTCCCGCGGGTAAGTATGTACCTTCGGGAGCGATAATTATCAATCAGCAGCAAGCTGACCGCTTGCCAGATGTGCAAGATCAGGATAAAGACTTTGCTCATCATGTGGTTGGGATTAATCAGGCGCTGCGAGCTGGTTATCTTTGTGCTGCGGATAGCAAATGTATTGCACCAATTCGGGATGAGAACACTAAATCTTATACAGGTAATGGTGTTACTGTTTTAGAGCTAGAAAGGAGTAGTGAAGTGTCGAGCAATAGCTTGGGTGCAGAAACAATAGAGCAGTTGCGCTATCTATTGGAACAAGGGTACAAGATTGGTACAGAACACGTAGACCAAAGACGGTTCCGCACGGGTTCTTGGACTAGTTGCCAACCAATTGAACCGAGATCCATCGGTGAAGCGATCGCAGCATTAGAAAGCTGTGTCACAGAGCATAGCGGCGAGTATGTCCGCCTGTTTGGTATTGACAAAGATAGACGACGTGTGTTAGAAAGCATCATTCAACGCCCGGATGGTGATGTGAAACCAGCTACCAATTTTAAGGCTCCGGCTAGTAGTCATAGCAATGGCAGCTACAGCAGTAATGGTAATGGTAACGGCTCTAGCAGTGGTAAAGTCAATGGCGAAACTGTAGAGCAAATCCGCCAACTTTTGGCAGGTGGTTACAAAATTGGCATGGAACACGTAGACGAACGCCGTTTCCGCACTGGTTCTTGGACTAGCTGCAAGCCAATTGAAGCAACTTCCATAAATCAAGTAATTTCCGGCTTGGAAGAATGTATAGAAAGCCATCAAGGCGAGTATGTGCGTTTAATCGGCATTGATACCAAAGCCAAACGACGGGTATTAGAGACCATAATCCAACGTCCAAATGGTCAAGTAGCCTCCTCTGGTAGTAAGAAATCATTTACTAGCAGTGGGGCCTCTGCTAATGCTACGTCAACAGCTACCAGTAACCATTTGAGTCCGGAAGTCGTAGACCAACTCCGGCAATTATTGGCTGGTGGGTATAAAATTAGCCTTGAACACGTAGATGAACGGCGGTTCCGTACAGGTTCTTGGACTAGTACCGGTCAAATTCAAGCGTCCTCAGCAAGAGAAGCGAGCGCAGCCGT
>NZ_JAIVFR010000658.1 GCF_020829685.1 Nostoc sp. CHAB 5715
CGCCTCAGAATAAATTCTGAGGCTAATAGCAAAAGTCGTCTAAAGACGACTAAGAAAGGCTTTTAGTCCACTAAAGTGGACTTAAGCTATGAGCCGCGGAACTTTAGTTCTGGGCGGTTTATGTTTAGAACGAAATAGCCCTGTGTAAATACTAATGCCCAATGCCCAATAACTATCCCTGTTTTGTCACTCTCGGAAAACAATAATCGAACCGAGATTCTGAGACTTTGAATTGATCAAGCTTTGAGGCTTTATTTTCTAACAATAACTAAAATTTATAGTTAAAAAGTGGAAAGTAAAGCGCCAAAAGGGTTTCAGCCATTGGCTTCTCCCACTCTGACAAAAGAGGGCTATTTAAGCGAGACTAGTAAATTTTGATTGATGGTCATTTGTAAATCGGTATCTGGGTCAATGGCGATTAAGTCAACACTATTTTTACCGAAGAACAGACCAACCAACGCACCGATACCAGCGCCACCTAAGACTTCTTCTGTGGCAATGGCGCGATCGCCTGTGACAGCAGATACCGCAGTTGCTGCACCTGCGCCCAATACCGTATTCTTGATAATTGAACCAACACTAGTACCCTTCTTGACGGTTTCAGTTTTGGTAATCACTTCAGAACTAGCGTTAAGCTGATACTCCTGACCACTGATCAAAACCAGTTTTTCGGCAACGAATTGAGAACCGCCTGTAGCAGGTTTGAGTTGACCAATAACCTGACTACCAGCCGGAATCACTACAGATCCTTCTTGCGTAACCACGTTTTGGGATACTGTCAATGTCAAGGGTGCTGTTTCATCCTTTGTAACCAGAATTTTTTCTGCTTTGTCATATTTCACAGGGATAGCAGTCCCTTGAGGAATTGTCACAGCTACAGGCGTTCGGGTAGTAGACCCGATAGCCACGACATAGGGCGAGTTAATTGCTGAGGCTTGATTAGAACTAACCAACGCTTGGTAAATAAAAGCTGCTACCTGGGCGCGAGTGGCGGTTGCAGTTGGATTCAGGAATTTCACATTAGGATAGTTCACCACAATTTGCTTCTCTGTTGCTGCTGCGATCGGGCTACGGGCATAGCTAGCGATGTTAGAAGCATCGTTGAAGTATTGCAGAGTGCTTTCGGTATTACCGCTAGGACTATATTCCAGACCATTAGCGAGGGAAACTAAAACCTGCTGGCGGGGAATAGCTTGGTTAGGCTCAAAACGATTTCCAGGATAACCAGATAAGAAACCAATGGTATAGGCTTGCCCAATGGCACCGGATGCCCAATAGTTGCTTGGCACATCAGCAAAATTGATTGCCTGCCGTTGCGCTGGTTTTTGGAAAGCTTTGTTGACCATAGCGGCAAATTGAGCGCGTGTCACCGCTTCTTCAGGGCGGAAGCTACCATCAGGAAATCCGGCAATTACACCTCGCCCTGACAATTGTTGAATAAATTGTGCTGCCCAATAGTTAGATGAAACATCAGAAAAAGTAGTTTGAGCAAAAGATGGTGAAGCTGTAATGAAAGGCGTTACAGTAAGGACTGTGACGCTTAAAGCCATGAGTGCAGCTGTTCCAGATTGCAAACGATTTAAACTAAACATTAATTTTTAACTCCGGTACAATTAGTTTTTTTACTGTTAATTAATTAGACCTTTACTGAAGTATTAGGTTCCCAATTATTTCTGCATTTTGTAAAAACCATTACTTCCGACATACAATATAATCAAATAGTCAAAATCAAAAAATATCTGTCAACAGAGCTAGCAAGAAGTAACAGTCTAACCAGTCTCTTACCGATTAACGCTATTAAATAAGTATTTTAAAAAATATGAATATTGAGTGAGACGATACAGAGATATAATAGTTGCTGAAAAATAGATTTTTTAGGTTTAAAAATGAAGGCGATCGCACACTATAGTTAAAGTGGCGATCGCCTATCAGGGATGATTAAAGTCACGACTTGAATTGAGTTACGACATAAGGCAGTTAATTCTTGGGGCTTGACACGATATATGGCGAGTTAATTGCTGGGGCTTGATTAGAACTAACCAGTGCTTGGTAGATAAAAGCTGCTACCTGGGCGCGAGTAGCAGTTGCGGTTGGATTCAGGGAGTTCACATTCGGATAGTTCACCACAATTTGTTTTTCAGTTGCTGCTGCAATCGGGCTACGGGCGTAGCTAGCGATGTTAGAGGCATCGTTGAAATACCTCAGACTGCTTTCGGTATTGCCACCAGAAGTATATCCCAGACCGTTGGCGAGGGAAACCAAAACCTGCTGGCGGGGAATAGGCTGGTTAGGCCCAAAGCGATTTCCAGGATATCCTGCTAAGAAACCAATACTATAGGCTTGCCCAATGGCACTCGATGCCCAGTAGTTGCTAGGCACATCAGAAAAAGCGATCGCTTGCCGTTGCTGTGATTTTCGGAAAGCTTTATCGATCATAGCGGCAAATTGAGCGCGTGTCACAGGTTCTTCAGGGCGGAAGCTACCATCAGGAAATCCAGCAATTACACCTCGCCCTGACAATTGTTGAATAAATTGTGCCGCCCAATAGTTGCTAGGCACATCAGAAAAAGCAGTAGTTTGAGCCAAAGATGAAGGAGTAGTTTGAGCCAAAGATGTCGGGGAGCATCCCACTTGGATGGGTTTGCTTTGCAAAGTATAAGTCATTGGCTCACAAACTAAACTTGCCGACTTAGACTCTACATTAGTCCGCCTTGGCGGATTTTGTTTATCTAGCTTTGATTTCCAATTGCTAGATATTCTTTCTAGAGTGGGATGCTTACTTAAATACTCTGAATCTGCAACAACATCGTGAGGGCCCTTAACACTTACCTTAGAACTATTGAGGTAGATATTATAGTCATAAGTAACGTTTTTAGTTTTATAACTACTGTTAATATTCTTGCCAGGGAAAGCATAGAGAATATTCCTTAATATTCTGACATCCGATGAATTATTAGCAAATATTTGCCCATCTTTAATTTCTGGACTCTGATTATTTAAAACAGCAGTATTATTTACAATATCAACATGATCACTTATAAATGTATGAATCCCGGAACCACCATTATTAAATGTAAGATTATTTTTAACTAAAGTACGTGCTCTATATGGACTCAATTTTATTTTTTTATCATCATTTCTTGAACTATCGATAATGATGCCATTACCGTCTGTGATCTTTCCGACTGCAAGCCAAGGGATGTACATGCGATTGTTGTAGCTCTTGTTGTTGGTCACGAACATCTTGTATCCCCGGTTATTGTCAGAATTCCAATTGTTCAACATTGAAATGCCACTGTTACCATAAACACTATACCAGGCATTATTGAACACCACGTTATTATCTATTGTCACATAGTCGGATTGAATCGCTGAAATACCTGCTCCTCCACAGTCATGCACTTTGTTGTTCAGAATACGGATGTGATGAACACGATCATTGGTTCGTCCGTCAACGCTGATGCAGTTTCCATTAGTCAGTGGGTTTCGTTTGTTAGTCTTCTGACTCATTGCATAATCAAGGGTGATATTGGCATTGTTCCCTATGACCTCCAGCCCATTAATCTCAATATATGAAGCTCCATTTGAAATCAGGATACCATTCCATGTATTGTGCTGAATTTTTGGGGAATGCCCAGGATATGCTTTATACCTAATCCATGCTTTTGCAGTTCCAGAACGTTTAATACTTACTACACTCCCAGCTTTAGCTATATTTTTGTATACTCCGTTCATAATCAATACTGTATCGCCAGGGTTAGTAAGGTTTGCTGCTTTTTGAATTGTCCTAAAGGCGGCTGAAGTAGAGAGTCCGCTATTTTGGTCTTTTCCACTACCACTAACATAGTATGTTTTCGGTTTTGAATTCGCGCTAATTAGCTGGGGGCTGGATAGGCTCATTTCCTTATTAGTGGATACCTGATGGAAGTTTTGAGCTAAAAATTCTTTTATCCTTTCCCCCTGAGTTAAAAGAATTAATACTACGGGAATTGCAAGATATGCGCCTATACCTAAACCTCGAATTTCCATAAGTAAAAGCTCCTTTATTGCCACTATTTAATAAAAGTATCAGGATATTACGTAATTTTGAATACTCTTTTGGATAGAGAAGAAAATAGAGCCGATTTTCCTAGCTCTCTACATAGGGCAATTAAATAGGTATTCTAATAAATATTGATATTGATTAAGACGATATAGAGGTAGAATGGTTGCTGTTTAATATAAATTTAACTGTTAAAAATCAAGGCGATCGCACAATATATTTAAAGTTGCGATCGCCTATCAGGGGTGATTAAAGTCAGGGTGCATCCCAGTTTTTATTTTGCTCTTGAGAATAACTGTCATTGCGAGGAGGAACGACGAAGCAATCTCATGGACTCGTTTTGACCTGAAGAATTTTGCGATTGCTTCGTTCCTCTCTTCGAGA
>NZ_JAIVFR010000659.1 GCF_020829685.1 Nostoc sp. CHAB 5715
GAATATCTGCAAGGTTCGCTGCCATCGTCTAAAGTGTAATGTTCTGGATATAGAGTGCCATTTCTTTTATTTGAAACTGGACGAAGCCACCCTGAACCATCCGTTTTCATCCCAGCAATACAAGTTCCGCCATGTTTAATCGATTTGGCAAGGCAAATAATTTCAAAAATAGGCATCCTTAAGCTCCTCTTCGCACCCTGGTCAATATGATGTTTAAAGGTGACGGATGTTAATAGTTGTGTCTAGCTTACCTTGCAGATATTCAGCAACTAATCGGCGATGGCAATTATGAGGTTTGGACTCACTACACAATAGGCAACCTTCATCCAGAAGGTCTGAAGAAACCTTCTTCTCAATCTGTCTCTCTGTGATGAGTTGATTGAACCTCTCTTCATATATTGCCCAGTTTATTTGCTTCTTTTTATATTCGTCGAGAATATCTTTGGTTGGAGCCAACTCAAGAATGTGAATGTATTCAATTCCCCCAATTTTACGGAGAAGATACTCTAAATCATTTTTTTTTGTAAAACCAGCAAGCTGTGAGACGTTGTTAAGTCGCGTGTCAATGACTCGTCTAACGCCGGCTTTTAGAAGTGTTTCAAAAAATTGTTCAGCTTTCTTTTGGGTGAAGCCGATAGTAAATAAATTAACTAGCTTGCTCATGAGATTGATATTGTTCTCTATTTGTTTCTTCTACATAAGCTATTCTCTCAGCTTGAAGCTGATATGCTTTTTGAATTAACTCTTCACGCACAACAGGTTTAGCTATAGTATCTATCTGTCTAGGATTGATATCGTAAGGATTGATATCAAAAAGAGAAAGCTGTTTTCCAGATTGATTTACATCATCAAAATCTTTAGATAGATGCAAGAATTTATCTAGGTTATGTATCTTTAGTAATCTTGCTTCTAAATATTCATGTGACTCTAGTTCACCATTCTTATGAATATGCTGAATTTCTAATCCAGCCTTCTTCAAATGTGGACACACCAAGATAGCTCTATGACAGACGATAGGATCTTGTTCAGCACACATCAAAGTAATTTGGTGTTGTTTAGCACCCTTGATAAGACGATTTAATCCTATGGCAAAGGCTTCTGTTGCAGCAATCAAATCGTAGCGAGCCATACCTTCTACGTAACAGCTTCTATCATTGGGACGGGCACCAAGGTGATTACAAAGAGGGACATAAGCAATATTTGTAGTTTTCAGTGCTGCCTTTAAAGAAGCTTGGTTGAATTGCGGAAATCTACGGCTATAAGGACTGGAGCGAACATCTGCTACAGCAGTAACTCCATGTTGCATCAAAAGTCTGATAAAAGTTTCTATCGAATTATTTGAGTGCCCAATAGTGAATGTTTTCATAATTCATCATCTGCTGTCATATTTTTTAGAGTACTCAAGGCGCTGCTACTGTAATAATAACCAAAAAGAATAGTCTAATTAAGAGTATTAACCAAAAATCGGGACTGAGAAATAAATCTCAGTCCCGATAAAAAAGCGGGCTAACCGCTATTTATATGGTTAACCCGTGCAGCTTTGGGAACGCGCAGAGAAATTGTTATTGCAATACCAACTTCACATTGGCGTTTTGCAGACCGCGCTGTTTTACTTCAGCCAAAGTTTTGTTAACGGCATACTTTTGGTTGATTGAGTTGATCAACTCGGTTTGGTTGTGCTTCTTAGCAACGCCCCACAGGTCAGCGATTAGGTCAAAAGAACCATCGCTATTGCGAGACCAGCCGAGGTCATATTCGCCATCCAACATAGCAACGATGTCGGAACGGACACGCTGACCATTGTAACCACGGACATCAGCTTCAGTCTTTACGCTGATACCGAGGTCGCGCAAAGAAGCTTTGAGGATTTCGGCATCGGTGATCTTGGTACGCAGGGTGCTAAAGTGAGACATTTGGGTTTCCTCCAATGAGAAGATTGAGAAAAACGACAACGGTTTGTTTCGGGCGAAGCCGCTCTTAGCAGGATGCGGCTTTTTCTTATAACTGCTAGCATTGGGAGCTAGCCTTTCCCCCTGGGATGGCAGAGGAAAGCTTTAGAACTCCATTCGCTGATATTCAGCTACGGAGGATGCTGCGGGGCGTGCACGCTGTCTGGCCCAATCTCTCAGAGCCGTTACTTGTTCTTGCATCGTTCGAGACAGCGGCAATGTTGCCTTCAGTGCAGCAATAATATCTAGTTGGGTGAACTCCCGATCTTGGGCAAAAGCTTCATACATTGCCGCAACGATCGCTTGCTCAATTTCTGCCCCAGAAAATCCATCAGACATCTTGGCTAGTTGCTCAAGATCGAATCGAGAGATGTCTTCACGGCGCTTGGTGAGGTGGATATTGAAAATATCTCGCCGTTCTTCTGGTGTTGGCAGATCCACAAAGAAAATTTCATCAAAGCGTCCTTTCCTCAAGAATTCGCCAGGTAAGCGTTCTACTCTGTTGGCAGTTGCCATCACGAATACTGGTGATTTCTTATCTTGCATCCATGTGAGGAAAGAGCCGAAGATTCTACTTGAAGTTCCCCCATCGGAATCGGAAGAACCTCCACTACCAGCAAAGGATTTATCCAATTCATCGATAAACAAAATCGCTGGGGAAATAGATTCTGCTGTTTTTAGGGCGTTTCGCAGATTTGCTTCACTTCGTCCCACCATTGAGCCGTCGTAAACTCGCCCCATATCCAACCGCAACAGTGGTAAACCCCACAGCCGGGAAGTAGTTTTGGCAATTAATGACTTACCGCAACCGGGAACTCCGAGAATTAACATCCCTTTTGGTTGAGGCAAACCATATTCTCTCGCTCTTTCTGTAAAAGCGTTAGAACGTTGCTTGAGCCATCTTTTTAACTCTTCTAAGCCACCTACAGCATCAATGGTTTCATCTTCTTCAATGTATTCTAAGATTCCATTACGCCGAATTAGTTGCTTTTTCTCAGATAAAACTATATCTACTTCATCTTCCGTCAAACGCCCTGTAGTTACCTGCGCCTTTCGGTAGACTTTCTCAGCTTCATCTTTAGTTAGACCTAAAGCTGCTCTAAGAAGCTTTTCTCTGGCTTCTGTTGTCAATCGCCGACCACGATTTTGGTCTACATGCTGAGTTAGTACTTTATTTAGTTCTGCCATATCTGGCAGTGTAAAATCGATAACAACAACTTCTTTTTCTAACTCTATAGGTACTTGTTGCATCGGCGACATCAAAATGATGTTTTTGTGCGTACCTTTAAAGCTAGCGATCGCATCACGTAACGATCTGTTTGTTGCAGGCGCATCAATAAAAGGATGTAAATCTTTAAGAATAAATATACTAGGTTCTTTCTGCCGGATTATCCACTCAATTGCCGCCTCTGGAGACACGGTATTATGTTGCGTGACATTCCGAGGTTGACCATACTCCACAATGCCGTGTGTTACTGTCCAAACAAATACTCGACGTTGGGGCTTTAACGACTGGGCGATTGTGGAAACTGCTTGCTCGGCCCGCTCTTCCTCGGAGGTCACAAGGTAGATTAAAGGGTATTGAGCTTGAATTAGGATATTGAGCTCTTCTTTCATACATCGACCTACTTGAGACCTTATAGAGACAGTAGAGACATTGCTTCTGGTAAAGACAACCGAATTATGAATTATTTATTCATGATTCCTATTTATCTAGCAAGGAACTAACTCTTCCTCACCCTTGGGATGGGTTTCATCTTCATCCATTTCATCTATGGAAAGATGTGATTGACCAACTACTCCTGGTTGATTGCCTAAAGCAACTAGTTCCCCATCACGTAATACTAGTGAGCTATCACAAGTTGGGCATGAATAAACTCTATGAGTCCGCCCATAAGAAGAATCTACCTCGTCAACCAATTCTGAATTAGATAAGTAAAAAACGAGGGCACGTTCCGCAAGTTCTGACATTGGTTCTGAATCAACTGCTGAACGAATCTTCAGTTTCTTGTGCAACTCTGGCGATAAATACAAAGTGACCTTTTGCTTAGTTTGCGTTTGCATATAACTCTTTAACGGTCTTACCCGGGTATGTATATCAAGTTATCGGTTCTTCTATTGGTTGTCAAGACAGTAAAACGTTTTGATGCCAATATTGTTACATTTCTTTACATCTGAGGCTGAAATGCTGTTTATTGAGTGATAAATAGCTGATTACAAACCTCTGAGAATTAATCAGGACTTTTTTTAATGAGTGCTTTTTTGGTGCAGTTGATTCAGCAGTTTACGGATTCGAGAATAGCTAGTAAATTGGCGAAGGTATTGATCTGAGTTTCTGGTACTTCTATAAAATCAGTAACTTTGGCAAAATGTGTAATGTAAATGGCTACTGCTAATAAAATCTGTAGTTTGGGGCGAAGAATTTATCGATTTGCCGCCATCGTTAGCGGAGTTATTGCCCTGTTAATAATTTTG
>NZ_JAIVFR010000065.1 GCF_020829685.1 Nostoc sp. CHAB 5715
ACCGAAGGTATTCGTGAAGCTTTGCGGGATGATGGAGTTTTTGTAGTTCAGTTTCTCTACATGAAACGCATTGTAGAGAATTTAGCGTTTGACCAAATTTACCACGAGCATTTACTCTACTACAATCTCAACACTATTGAGGTACTCTTAAACAGACATGGTTTATCCATGTTTGATGCCTACCTCTCACCGATTCACGGCGGTTCTATTATTGGTTATGTTACACACAAAGGGAAGAAAGAACCAAGCGATCGCCTGCAAGCTATGCGTCAAGCAGAAGTAGACCACAAAAGTAACGAATTATCAACATACCTAGAATTTGCCCAACGAATTCAACAGATGAAGAGTGAAAACCTTGCCTACTTGCAAGAAGCGAAACAACAGGGTAAGCAAGTTTTTGGTTTTGGTGCGCCCGTCAAAGGCAATACAATGTTGAACTATTTTGGTGTGGGAACGGAGTATATTAATTGCCTTGTGGAAAAGAACGAACTGCGACGTGGACTTTACTCACCAGGAATGCATATTCCTATAGTTATTGAAGGTGAGCTACAGGAATTGCCAGATATTTACTACGTGCTAGCCTGGAACTTTAAAAAAGAAATTTTGTCTAATAACCAACACTTAATTAAAAAAGGAGTAGAATTTTACTTTCCTGTCAATCCCAAGGACACTTAACGATGAAAATTCTTGTCACTGGTGCTACAGGCTTTCTTGGGACAATACTTTGTTCGCAGCTGGAAGCTCAAGGGCATGAACTAGTCCGCTTGAACTCCAAAAACTGCGATCTCACTCAGCAAGATTCTCTATTGAAATTTAAGCAGGAAGCCTACGATCATATATATCATTTAGCTGCTTGGACTCAGGCTGGTGACTTCTGCCTGTATCATCCTGGTGAGCAGTGGATTATCAACCAGCAAATTAATACAAACGTACTCACTTGGTGGCAAAAGTATCAACCTCAAGCAAAGTTGATTAGTATGGGTACTAGTTGCGCTTACGCCCCCCACTTAGAACTAGTAGAAGAAAACTATCTGACGGGAATACCTATAGATAGCCTGTTTACTTACGCGATGACTAAGCGGATGTTGTATGCAGGACATCTGGCATTAAATAAACAATTTGGCTTGAAATACCTTTGCTTGGTTCCCTCAACACTATATGGTCCAGGCTATCACACAGATGGCCGACAGATGCATTTTATCTTTGACCTGATCCGCAAGATTATTCGCGCTAAACTTTATGGTGAACCCGTAATCCTTTGGGGAGATGGGTATCAATCTAGAGAACTCGTTTTTGTTGATGATTTCGTCAACATCATGATTCAACTAGCAGCCAGCGTGGATAACCAATTAATAAACATTGGTGCGGGTGAAGAGTTTACTATTAGACACTTTGCCAAGCTGATTTGTGAGAAAGTAGACTATGACTTTAACGGAATTAAATTTGACACTGGGCGCTATGTTGGTGCTAAATCTAAGTGTTTAGCTGTTGGGAAACTTCAACAATATATTCCTGATTTAACTTTGACGTCTCTAGAAGTTGGACTGACAAAAACAATTGAGTGGTTTGGGACGCAAAAAGAAAAACTGTTACCAGACAACAAGTGAGGAAAAACTTTGGATTATTGGGTTCAAGATAAACTTAAAGGTTTAAAAACCGCTTTTACACCAGAGTATTGCAAAGCTATAGATATAGTAGTTAGTTTGATTGTAGAACGGTTTGAACAAGGGCGAACCTTGTTAATCTGTGGGAATGGAGGTTCGGCATCTGACGCACAACATATAGCTGCTGAGTTTATAGGACGCTTCCTGATCAATCGTAAAGGTTTACCAGCGATCGCTCTTGGGAGCAACCCGGCTATAATTACAGCTTGGACAAACGATCATGAGTTTGAAACTGTTTTCTCCCGACAAGTGGAATCTTTAGGTAAACCGGGAGATATCCTCTGGGGAATTTCCACCTCTGGCAAATCCAAAAATGTCATTCGCGCTTTAGAGACAGCTAAAAAGCTAGGAATTAGCACTATAGGAATGATAGGTAATAGTGGAGGAATAACAAAACCTATTGTGGACTATCCTTTGTTTGTTGAGGAACAAAATACACCACTAATACAAGAAATCCATGTAATTACATACCATCGCATTTGCGAACAAGTGGAATTACAGTTATTTGCAAAAACAGGTTACTAAAATTTATTTTATTTGACCAAACAGACTTTAAAATAATTCTTTGTCTAAGTGGTAATTTACAGTTTATGACAAGCAATAATTATTATTTTACTCATAAACCAAATAAAGCTCTATTTCTAGACAGAGATGGTGTTTTAATAGAATATGTTCCATATTTAAGCCATCCTAATCAGGTAAAAATTCCTGTGGGTGCTGGTGAGACTTTAAAAAAGTGGCAGGATGCAGGATATTTACTAATTGTAATCACAAATCAGTCTGGTGTTGGCAGAGGTTACTTTACCATGAGCGATGTTGAAGCAGTCCATACTCAGATACGTCAAGAATATGAACGCTTCAGTGTGAAGTTTCAAGACATTTTTATGTGTCCTCACCAACCATCTGACAACTGCAAATGTCGTAAGCCATCACCGCAGATGATATTTGAAGCTTCCGAAAAACATTTAGTAGAAATCTCCAATTCATTTTTTATTGGGGATGCGTTAAGTGATATAGAATGTGCTGTTAATGCTGGTTGTAATCCAATACTTTTACTAACAAGCAGAACAGAGGCTAAAACTGAAACTCTATCTCATAACCAAGCTGCAATTAATATGGTTAATGAAGTAAAGGAAACAGTCCGACTAATTCCAGTTTAATGGATTTTTGAGCAAGCATGAATCAAAATGACGCCAGTCACTCAATACCAATTTTGATTTCCATTATTCCCAATTTGATGGGAGGAGAAGGTCATATAATTCCATATCATATTTCTGTGAGCAAAGCTGCCAACCTCCTTGGCTGGAAGCATGTAGCAGCGGTAGCATCAGAACCAAAAATTGTTGATTTACCTGCTAACTGGCAGGCTTGTCTAAGTGGTGAGAATTTAGAATTAAAAATCAACCCGATTATTAGGATATTTAAGTATAACGATATTTATAAGTTAGGATTTAGTATTGCAAAATACTTAGAAAAACAAATATTACCTAATTCAAAATATAACATAATTTTTATAGAAAGATTTATTCATGTGCAACTTCTAGGATTACTAATTGCTTTATGTATAATACCTAAAGAAAATTTATCTGTTTGGCTACTTTACCGTAGAGACACTCACAAAGATAAAACTCGGAGTATTTACAAGGTATTAAACAAATTAATCAAAGGAATTTTAAAATCTGGTAAATTTCATCTACTTACAGACAGTGAAAGTTTAAGCAAGTCACTATCCAATTACTTTAACGAACCAGTGACTGTAATGCCAATACCTCACACAGATTTTATAGATGTTAAAGCTGTTCCTCCTTTAACTAATGAAGTAATCTGTTGGTGGCCGGGAGCGCCACGAGCAGAGAAGGGATGGGATATCATAAAATCTTTGATCACTTCTGTGTCTGAAGAAGCAAAACAAATATGTGTGGTAGCTGCTAACACTTCTGAACTTTCACCCCTTTTTAGTGGTGTTAGAGTTGAACTAATCCCCCATAATTTATCAAAATCAGATTATTTAAAATGGTTAAAAACTAGCAATATTATATTATTACCATACGATGCTGATGCATATAGTGAACGCACATCAGGTATCTTTACTGAATGCATTATGGCAGGTAAGATTCCTGTTGTCACAAAAGGTACTTGGATGGCTACAGAGCTTTCTAAGTATGGTATGGAAGAATTAATTATAGAATGGAGCCAGCCTGACATAATTGTAAGTAAAATTATCAATTTATCAAAATCTTTAACGGTAAAAAAGAAAATAAAAGAAATCCAGAAAGCTTATCAAAATTTCCATAGTGTAGAAAGTTATGCCCAACAAATGCAAATATTATTTGATACTTCATATAATTTATAAATAAAAAATGTTAACTATAGCAATTGATGCTACATCTTTAACCATCCAGCCTAGTGGGATTGGATTATACGTTTATAATTTAATTTATACACTATACGCGCTACAAAATTCAGAAAATTTTCAGATGCGAATTGTATATCAACCTAGACTAAAAAATTGGTTAATGGGTAGATTAATCGCAACTAATCTTATCAATTTAGATACTCAAGTTTATACATTACCTGTTCCAGTTAGTGTTTCTCATATTTTATCTAAGTTTCCTAATCCAATTATTTCTTATTACGAAAATTATTTAGGCTTTCCAGATATCATTCATGGCACGGATCATGTAGTATATCCCTGTGCTAAAAGCTTAAAAATAATGACAATTCATGATCTGACTTATATAAAATATCCTAATTTTGTTAACTGGATAGTTAGAAGCTATACAGATCGGATTAGGCAATGCTTAAAATGGACAGATTTAATTATAACTGTTTCCGAAAGTTCTAAGAAAGACATTATTGAATATTTCCAAGTTGAGCCAGAAAAAATATACGTTACTCCTCTAGCTAGTCGTTACAATCCTGATTACTTATCTGCTGAAAATATTCTGAATATAGAAAAGCAAGTTGAGCATGATTTTTCTCAACCATATCTACTTTTTGTTAGCACTATAGAACCGAGAAAAAATATCAATGCTGTGATTTTAGCTTTTAACTTTCTAAAGACAAAATATAAAATTGAGCATCAATTGGTATTGATTGGTAAGAAGGGATGGAAGTACGAACCAATATTCATGGCTATTGAGAATTCCCATTGGAAAAACCAAATTCATCATTTTGACTACTTATCTGATGAATTAGTAGCATTATTTTACTCAAGAGCTGATGTTTTCGTCTATCCTTCTCATTATGAAGGGTTTGGTTTGCCTATATTGGAGGCAATGATGCTGGGTACACCTGTAGTCACATCTAATACTTCATCCATACCAGAGGTTACAGGAGATGCAGCTATACTAATTGATCCTAACGACCCTATACAACTAGCTGAAGCTATCTTGAAAGTAATTAGTGATTCTCAGTTACGGCAAGATTTAATTGAGAAAGGTAAAGCAAGAGCAAAATTATTTTCCTGGGAAAGAACAGCAAAGGAAACTTTAAAGGCTTATAGAAGTATTCTTTAATGAAGATGGTAAATCATAAGTACTCTAATAGATTAATTATAAATTTATCCATTCTTTTCTCTCGTCCAACAGGCATAAGTAACTATGCCAAAAATATTTTTCCTCATTTAAAAACTCTTAACCCTACTTTATTAACTGCCGAAAGCTACTCCAAATTTAACTGTTACCTAGTTCCAGATAATTTGACTCCTGCTCAAGGTACAAAAGGTCATATTCGCCGCCTGTTTTGGACGCAATTTCAATTACCGCAAATCTATAAAAATCTTAAATCTAACCTCTTATTTTCCCCACTTCCAGAAGCACCTCTGTATAGCAACTCTCGTTTTGTGGTAATGGTTCACGATTTTATCCCATTACGCTTTCCCAAACGCTTCTCTCCTTTGACACCATATCATCGCTACTACATTCCCCAAGTCATCACCCAAGCTGAACACGTTATCTGCAACTCCCAGTCCACTGCTAAGGACATCACTGATTTTTTCCAAATTCCCGCTAGCAAAATTACTCCGATTCCTTTAGCTCACGATCGCACTCACTTCTTCCCTCTAAATCTACCCACCCGCAACTACTTTCTCTACATTGGTCGCCAAGATCCATACAAAAATATACAGCGACTCATCAGTGCTTTTGCTGCGTTACCTAACTGCAAAGACTACGAACTATGGTTAGCAGGGCCAAGCGATCGCCGTTATACCCCAACTTTAAAAGCACAAGTTGCAGAACTAGGTATAACTAATCAAGTAAAGTTCCTAGACTATATTCCTTACAGCGAATTGCCAAAAATCATCAATCAAGCGATCGCTCTGGTTTTCCCAAGTCTCTGGGAAGGTTTTGGTTTACCTGTCCTGGAAGCAATGGCTTGTGGTACTCCCGTCATTACCTCCAATCTCTCCTCCTTACCACAAGTGGCTGGCGATGCGGCGATTCTGATCAATCCCTACAACACCGGAGAAATTACAGAAGCAATGCAGACTATTGCAACTGATTTAGGGTTGCGATCGCGCCTTTCTAGCCAAGGTATCGCTCACTCTCAACAATTCAGTTGGGAAAAAACCGGAAAAGCAACCGGCGAAGTTTTATCCCGTTATTTATAAAAAATAAACTAACACCAGAATTTAGATGCAAGGATTTTGGATTTTGTCAAAATTTAAGATTATCTTGACTAATAACTAATCCAAAATCCTTATGAAAGCACTAATTCTCTCAGGCGGGAAAGGTACACGTCTACGTCCCCTCACTTATAGCGGAGCTAAACAACTCGTACCAGTTGCTAATAAACCTGTTTTATGGTATGGCATTGAAGAAATGGTCGCTGCTGGTATTACTGATATTGGCATTATCATCAGCCCGGAAACTGGGGCAGAAGTGCAAGCAAAAACCGGAAATGGAGAATACTTTGGAGCGAACATCACCTACATTATACAAGACCAGCCAGCTGGACTTGCTCACGCCGTCCAAGTCGCCCGTCCGTTTTTAGCAGATTCTCCCTTTGTCATGTACTTGGGCGATAATCTAATTCAATTAGGTGAGTTACGTTATTTTCTACAACAATTTAGCCAACAACAGCCAGATGCTTTGATTCTCTTACATTCAGTTGACAACCCTAGCGCCTTTGGTGTGGCTGAGGTTGATGAAACAGGAAGAGTATTACAGTTAATTGAAAAACCTAAAGTTCCTCCTTCAAATCTGGCATTGGTAGGAGTTTATTTCTTTTCTCAAGTCATCTTTGATGCGATCGCAAATATTCAACCTTCCACCAGAGGCGAACTAGAAATTACTGATGCTATTCAATACCTAATTAATCAGGAAAAGCAAGTTTTAGCCTACAATCTCCAAGGTTGGTGGCTTGATACGGGTAAAAAAGATGACTTATTAGAAGCTAACCGATTGATTCTCGACACCTATCTGACAGCATTAGTTGTTGGGGAAATTGATAGCCAAAGTCAGATTATTGGACGAGTCCAAATTGGTGCAGAATCTAAAGTAATTAACTGCACAATTCGGGGGCCAGTAGTGATTGGTAGCAATTGTCATTTAGAAAACTGCTTTATTGGGCCTTATAGTAGCATTGCTAACAATGCCACACTCATTGATACCGATTTAGAACACAGTGTGATTTTAGAAGGTGCTAAAATTGACGGAATTCATCAACGCATTATTGATAGTGTAATTGGACAAAGGGCACAATTGAGTCTTGCACCCCGTCGCCCCAAAGCCTTGCGATTTCTGATTGGCGATGACTGTCAAATTGAACTAACGTGATTTACTTATTAAAAACAAGAAAAGCCCCAGTGAAAATCTTATTCTAATACCTGTAAAATACAACAAGTATTAAATTACTTTCACAATTAACACTGTGGCAAATTACTTATAATATTAATGAGTATTGTACATACTAAAATTCCCGAAGTTATACAACTTGAACCCCAAGTATTTGCAGACGATCGCGGTTACTTTTTTGAAGCCTACAACCATCAAAAATTTGCTCAAGATACAGGTATTGTTGCCAACTTCGTCCAAGATAACCACTCTTACTCCAAACAAAACGTCCTGCGTGGATTGCACTATCAAATCCAACAACCCCAAGGTAAACTTATTCGTTCTGTTGTCGGTACTATCTTTGACGTAGCCGTAGACATTAGAAAAAGTTCGGCTACCTTTGGGAAGTGGGTGGGTTCTGAACTCAGTGCCGAAAACAAACGCCTGATGTGGATACCACCAGGCTTTGCTCACGGCTTTCTCGTGCTTTCAGAAATAGCTGAAGTTCTCTACAAAACTACAGATTACTACGCACCCCAAGGCGATCGCACAATTCTATGGAACGATCCAGATTTAGCTATAGATTGGCCTTTGAGTGCGCCACCGATTTTATCAGCTAAAGACCAAGCCGGGAAACCTTTGAGAACTGCTGAAGTATTTGATTAAGTAGTCATTGGTCATTGGTCATTGGTCATTGGTCATTGGTCATTGGTTAATAGTTACAAGGACAAAGGACAAAGGACAAAGGACTAATGACTAAACTAATTTTGCTGATTGGTAGCAACGGCCAAGTGGGTAAGGAACTGCAACAAATACTCCCATCCTACGGCAATCTTATCTCAGTAGAACGCCCAACAGTAGACCTTGCCCAACCCGATACCCTCCGCAACATTCTCAGATTAAAACAGCCGCAAATCATCATTAACGCTGCTGCTTATACTGCTGTAGACAAAGCAGAAAGCGAACCCGAACTAGCTAGCGCTATTAATGCGATCGCACCCCTAATTATTGCCCAAGAAAGCCAAAAATTAGGAGCTTTTCTAATTCATATTTCGACCGATTATGTTTTTGATGGTAATCGGTATCGCCCTTACCAGGAAACCGATGCGACTAATCCCTTGAGTATTTATGGTAAAACCAAACTTGCTGGAGAAGAAGCAATTCGGGAAACTTGCGCCCATCACCTCATCCTCCGTACTGCTTGGGTTTATGGAACCTTTGGCAAAAGTAATTTTGTCAAAACCATGCTGCGACTAGGTGCAGAACGCCAAGAAATCCGTGTCGTCGCGGATCAAATAGGTAGCCCGACTTGGGCGCAAGATATAGCTACAGTCATAGCCCAAATAATTCCCCAGTTAACCCCAGAAATTAGGGGTAGTTATCACTACACTAATAGCGGCATTGCTAGCTGGTATGATTTTGCCGTCGCCATTTTTGAAGAAGCACAACAGCTAGGCTTCCCTTTGAAAGTTGAACGTATTGTCCCCATTACAACCGCCGAATATCCCACACCAGCCCGTCGCCCTGCCTATTCCGTCCTTGCTTGTGGAAAAATTTCAGCAATTTCAAAAACACATCCGCCCCATTGGCGACAAAGACTCCGGCAAATGCTTAAGGATTTGAAAATTGGGCATGGGGCATAGGGCATAGGGCATTGTTAATTAAATTTCTTCTCTATTCCCTATTCTCTAGAGACGCGATGAATCGCCTCTGGTACACGCGATGAATCGCCTCTGGGTACACGCGATTCATCGCGTCTCTACGTTTGACTTTTCAAAACTCCTATTTCTCGTTGTATGGGCAAAACATCTAAAATATCAGTTTGGGAACAATATTTTAAATCTTCCTGACAGTCAAGACGCAACAATCGTTGACCGTGACTAGCTTGGTGAAGTAATCCCAATAAGTTATCTTGCCACTGAGAGTAAAGAGCGATCGCACTAATTACTTCATCGTTACCAGCTAATTCTTCTGGTGACAACGTGGTTTGTTGTAAAAGACTATGAGCGATCGCACCTGCACAAACTGTATCCTCTAAGGAAAAACTGCCTTCCCAACCAGAACCGACAATCCACACTGTCTCTGGTTGCAACTTTTGAAGAAATTGCACCACTGCCGCCCGGTTAATCAAGGCTGCTGCTAATAGATTTGGGGAGTCTTGTACCCGTTGTAAGGCACGAGTGCCGTTGGTGGTACTAATAAACAAGCGACGCCCTTGCACTAATTCTGGTGTGCAGTCGAGGGGAGAGTTACCCAACTCAAAGCCAGCTACTTTCGCGCCACCGCGTTCTCCAGCCCGCAGACGTTTTTCAGAAGGCCATTTTTCGCTAACTTCAATTAATTGATCTAAATCGCTGAATACTTGTACAGCTTCGCCTCCGGCTGCCAAAACTGTCGCAATTGTGCTAGTGGCTCGCAAGACATCGACTGCGATCGCACATTCTGGCGCTTTACCCGTTGGAGTCAATTCAGGAGTGTGGTATACGAATAGCTTCACGCGCTGGATACACCTAGTTTAATACTACTGCCGCAAATAACATTCTACCTAGTTGGTGTCACTAACTAAATATCAATTGCTCCCAAAGCATTTTTTACCATCAAAAAGCACAATGTATGTCATTTTGCGTCTTGGTGTGAGAATTTAATTTTCTGGAGAGAGCAAAAAATCTTGAACTGCTTCTAAAACAACTGCTGGGTATTCTTCATGTAGTCCCAAAGAACCAGGAATAACAACGCTTCTCACTCCTGGTAAGGCTACCAAAGCGTTCATTTCTTTTCGTGATTTGGGGGGGCTGGATTCTCCAATTACTACCATGAGCGGTACAGTTAAAGACTGCACAAGTTCCAGAAAATCAGATTGTTCTTGTACAGCATCAAGATTACCAGTCACAAAGGCAGCAGAAGCAAATCGCGCTCCTGGTTGTTGAGTCGTGTGCCACTTCTTCTCAATGAAACTGGGTGTAATTTTAGCCGCATCACTAAAGACATGACGGCGGTACATAAAACTTAAGAAAGATTGGGTAGTGTTGAGTTTGTAGAGAGCTTGACCAAGTATAGGCGATCGCACCAATCCTCTCACAATGCCAGCTATTTGCTGACTTGCCCCCATTGTCGGCAAAGGCCCACGCCAAGTAGGAGCTAACAACAAAATTCTTGAGAAAGTAGCAGGTTGTTTCACAGCTAATTGTAAAACGTAACTAGCAGCATGACCAGCCGCTACCACAGTAATGGGACTATTAAAAACAGCTTTAACAAAATCTTCCAGAAATTGCTGATATATTTCCGGCCTGTAATTCAAGCTAGGGCGAGAAGATTCTCCAAAACCTGGCCAGTCTACGGCTACAATTTGAAAATTTGGAGCTAGTAACTTAGCAAGTTCGCCCATTTCCAAGCGCGTTGAAACAGTGCTGAAAGCTGGTAATAGCAATAGCAGTGAACCTTTACCGAGGGTTTCATAAACAACGCGTAATTGTTGATTTTCCCAATTCCACAGATATTCTTGAACTACTCCCCCAAAGCTAGTAGCAACAGAAGTAGATAATAAATTTGTTGACATTAGACTAAATTTTGGTAGTTGTACCTTATTTGTCATTTGTCAGTTGTCCTTTGTCATTTGTCATTTGTCCTTTGCTAATGACCAATGACCAATGACCAATGACTAATGACCAATTTTAGATTCCAATGCTTTTTTCTGCATGGTTTTAAAAATATTGTAAAATCCATTAGCACGGGAAGGTGTCAGGCTAACATTTAAACCTGTTTCTTGAATAAAATCTGGAGTAAGTTGGACAATCTCACTTGGCGTTAGTCCATGTAATCCTTCAACCAAAAGCCCTACTAATCCTTTGGTTAACTGGGAATCGGAATCGCCTTGAAACACAACTTTACCGTCATCCAAGGCTGCTGTGATATAAACTTGAGACGCGCAACCAGAAACTTTATTTTCGGGTAATTTATCAGCTTCTGGGAACTCATTGAGCTTCTGAGCATACCAGATTAGCTGTTCGTAGCGTCGCTTCGGTTCGGAAGCGCGTTGAAAGCGCTGGACAATTTTAGCGAGCGCAGGTGGCAAAGAATCTAGAGTTGAGGACATAACAGAAGCTGCAAATGATCGGTCTCACTTTGAGTGTAGATTATCTTTAGAGCGATGCCTACGGCGGGATGCGCCTACGCGCCTCCGCTTCACTTTGGCATATCAGCTAGCTATAACCTGTCAAATCTAGATAATTATTGCGATCGCATTCGCATTGACCAGATTTTTTAATCCGTCTAATTACAAAAACTTAATTTTTTATAAGTAAAAAATATTAATAATTGGTAGCAAATTCTCTACGTAAATTGACGCCCTTGGAGCGTTTAAATTTTAACCCTCAATTCTCCACGATTTGGCAATGCGATGCCTACGGCGGGCTGCGTCTACGCACTTACAAAATTAAAGCTTTTTGACTTTTGACTTCCCCGTTCGCGCAGCGTCCCGTAAGGAAGGGGCTGACTTCCGCCTTGCGGTGCTAGGGAATAATCAATAATTAAAAATTAAAAATCAAAAAAAAATTCTGATTTTTAATTTTTAATTTCTCTCCATCAGGATTAATTCGTAGTTTGTGCAGCTAACATCTGCTTCAGCTTTTCTAATTCCGAAGCCCAACGAGGATCTGGACGAATAGCGTCTGAATCAGTGGTTGTGGTGCTGTTTTCACGAGAACCTCCGCCACCGCCGCCGCCACGACGAGGCTTCTTAGAGCTTTTTTCGCGGCGGCTACCTTCTCTATTAGGGCTAGGAGTGGGGGTACTACTAGCAGCAAGAGTAACTGGTTTTGGAGCTTGCTCCTCGCCCTCATCACCTTTTGTCCGAGGTAATGCCTTCTCTAGCTTAATCGGAGTGTCTTTGAACATCTGACCATTATATTTTTCAATAATTTCGTCAGCTTGCTCGTCGTTGTTGACTGTAAGAAAACCGAAACCACGGCATTTGCCAGTTTTACGGTCTTTAATTAATTTAGTAGTTACAGCATCACCTTCTGCTGCAAAAACTGCTTGCAGATCCTGACGATCTATTTCTTCTTTAGGCAAATTACCTATATATAGGCGAATGGACATGAACTATACCTCCAGAGTTGAATGAACATGGCAAGGCAAGAAAACAATCACTTGGCTTTGGCTTTTAATTAAATAGATGCTATTGACCAAGACTGCCATCAACCAATTTTTTTGCTCGAAACTGTCAACCTATACAACAATACAGTTTTTCGTCGGGATCAAGCTTGTTTAATCTAAAAGCCCACACTATGGTGAGCTAATAACACCTTAATTCTAAGAATTGTAAATTTAATAGCCTATTGCCTGCTAAAGTACACGCTTTCTTCCATGCCTTTTTTCGCAGAATCAAATACCATTCCTTACATTACCACGGTATTTTCTACGTAGCTAGTTTAGCGCATACATTTCCGACGTTAGTATTACTACATCGTAACATAAAACACATTTTTTTATTCAAGGAAGCATATTTTGAAACAAAAACCAGCCACTGGCTGGTTAATTTCCTGCTGTGTTGGAAGGATAAAAGATATGGAGCGAGGGAAAAGCATCCGAATTCACAACTAAGCTGTAGTGCTGAGTTATGTCTCCTGCTATTGTTTGTGTAAATAAATGTAACACTTTGAAAGAAAACCTGCAATTTTTGTTTACATTCTGATTTGTCCTTTGTCCTTAGTCCTTTGTCATTAGCAAAGGACAAATGACCAATGACTAATGACCAATGACCAATGACCAATGACTAATGACCAATGACCAATGACCAATGACTAATGACCAATGACCAATGACTAATGACCAATGACCAATGACCAATGACCAATGACTAATGACCAATGACCAATGACAAATGACCATTGTACAGACGCGATTAATCGCGTCTCTACTAATGACTAATGACCAATGACTAAGATTGTTAGCTAGAAGTTTTTGGTAGCGCGGCGGTAATTTGGCGGAGCATCATGACTT
>NZ_JAIVFR010000660.1 GCF_020829685.1 Nostoc sp. CHAB 5715
GACTAGAAATCACAGGTATTTCTTGCCGATGCACAACAACTGTTTGGGCATGGGGCATGGGGCATGGGGCATTGGGCATCCCTTCGGCTTCGCTCAGGGCAAGTGGGAATGGAGCATTGGGTATTGGTTATTAATTCTTGTCTCTCACTCCCTCACTCCCTCACTCCCTCATCTCCCTCATCCCCCACCACTCCCCACTCCCTCTTTAAAATATTCATAGCCTCCTAGAACCTGATATAAATATAATACTACGGTTAATTTATCGGAGAATAGTTTTATATAATATGGTGGCTTTGTACACAAGCTTATCTAGCTCAACAAGTAATACTAAAGAAATTTTTGCCCGTAGGTCATTTCTGCCAGAGCATCAAAACGGACTCTGGAAGATTGAAACGGGTTTTGTGAGGACTTTTACCTATCTGGAAGATGGTACAACCGTCGCTCTAGGATTGTGGGGACCTGGAGATATAGTTGGTAAGGCTTTGTCAAAATTAGATCCTTACCAAATGGAATGCCTAACTAAAGTAGAGGCGACGGTTTTATCTCTAGAGGAATGCACTCAACTAACAGAAACTCTACTTACCCATATCCAACAGGCTCAAGAATTAATGGTTATTCGTAGCCATAAAAAAGTTGAAACTATGCTGATCAAGCTGTTGGCATGGTTATCTAAAAAGTTTGGTTCGGAAGTTGAGAAAGGACGTTTAATAGATATGCGTCTGACTCACGAAGACCTGGCGGAAATGCTGGGTTCAACTCGTGTGACTATCACTCGTATTCTTGGACAGTTTGAGCAAGAAGGCCTGATTGCTCGTCTTTCCCTGCATCGAATTGTGCTGCGAGAAGAAGAAATTTGGTACTATGAAATTTAGATTATTTCAGCAAAACCAGCTATCGCCGTCAGCATTCGGCTTGCCCACAATTCTCAAATTTAGGGATTCCAGGTAAGCCAGACCGCTAGAGATTTGTGGCACTGTTCCCCGCAGTTCAATGTCAAAGTATGCTTCTTGATCTGTATTTGGTTGTAGCATAGCTTTAGTAATATTAACTACCAAGCCGTAAGCAGAAATTAACTGCGAAATCACAGGCGCTTGCAGATAGCATTTAGGAATATATATCCGCAGACGAATCTGGGTGACTTGGCTTTTTGTGTAAACTGAAGAAACCAGTGATAATTTGGTTTGGGAATTGGTTTGAGGGTTATTTAATGCTGCCATTAGGTAGTAACTATTAATTAGCGATCGCTATAAACGCTAGACAAATCTAGCCAAATTGGTAGCCCCAGTTTTTCTAAATAACTCAGGCTAGAGTAGAGTTGCTTTGTTCTCCCCCACAAATCCAAATCAAACCAGCCGTCATCTTCTGTATCGGGTTGCAGTCTAGCACTGGTGATATTGACTGTTAGTCCATAACGAGAAACTAACTCGGAAATCACCGGTTCTTCGTAATAGGATTTTAAGACGCACAGTTGCAAGCGCAATCGATTGGTTTGACCGAGAGAAATCCATTGCTGGAATTGTTTTTGCCATTGATTTGTCAGCGATGCAGAGTCTTTGGGACTCAGTTTGCTTGCTAGATATGGGAAAGTTAAAGAGTGCTGGTTGGGTTGAATGTGGTTAGTGATCGCTAATTCCAGCAAATTCACTCCCAATCCTTGCAAGTAAGATAAGCTATTTGTCAGCTTTTGGGGATTTCCCGAAAGATCCAAGTCAAACCAGCCATCGCTGTCACTGTCTGATGTCAAGGATGCTGCTTTGATATTGACGGTTAAACCATAACGAGACACGAGCCGGGAAATTACAGGTTGCCTGTGATACCGCTGAGGCACGAGAATTCGGCTGTGGACTGAAGCGGGTTCTACAGATTTATTCTGAGACATCAGATTAATTCCCAATAGCGATCGTTGTGCTTGAATTAGACAGAAAATCTTGCTGATGCCCCGCCCCTAGTACTCTGTCAAGCCAACTTTGCGGGGTTTATGGCAAGAAAATCAAGTTCCTTAAACTACGGTAAATATATCGAATTAATGTACTTAATTGTGATGTAAACGAGACTCTCACAAAGATCACAAAAAAGCAATGGGTAAATTCACCTAAAATATGCTCAATCTATATGAAGTAATTTGACATAAAACAATTGACAATTTATTGTATCTGTGATACTGATGTATTCGTAAGAATATTTAGTGTTTCTGTAGATTGAAACGCAATTTAAAGTTTTTAATCGAAATTAATTGACTGGCTAGCGGGCGATCGCATTAATTCTGACGGGTAATCAAATTGCCGAATTGGCAACCCATCAAGATCAATGATGACTGAAAAAACTAGGGACACTTAGGTAAAAACCTAGTGGCGGAATTTGTATGTCTAATTTTCATTGGTTTAATATATCTGACCAATCACCGTCACCCTAAAGTGTGCAGAATTTACGCACACACAAAGCAAGTCCGCTTAGTTTTGAAATCCTGGTCTTGCATGTAACCGAAACTCAGAGTTGCCTAATACCAGATATGAGCTACTCCCTGAATAACAAAAAACATAGGAGAAAATCATGGCTAATTCATCGTTCAATCTCGCCGACCTCAATGGCAGTAACGGCTTCATCATTAATGGCATTGCTGCTGATGACGGATCGGGCTTTTCAGTCAGCAATGCAGGGGACATCAACAACGATGGCATTGACGATGTGATTATTGGGGCAGGTTTCGCCTCCAACGGCAACTTTCGTACTGGCCAAAGCTATGTGGTATTTGGGGGAACGAATGTGGGCAGTGGCGGCATCCTTAACCTCTCTGATCTAAATGGCACTAATGGCTTTGCTATTAATGGCATTGCTGAAAATGACGAATTAGGCTGGTCGGTCAGCAATGGGGGGGACATCAATAACGATGGTATTGACGACCTGATTATTGGGGCACCCTCCTTTGCCGACCCCAACAGCAACGAAGCTGCTGGGCACAGCTATGTAGTGTTTGGAGCGACAAATGTGGGTAGTGGTGGCAGTATCAACGTCTCTGACCTCAATGGCACTAATGGCTTTGCTATTAATGGCATTGCTGAAAATAACGATTTAGGTATCTCAGTCAGTAGTGCGGGGGACGTCAATAACGATGGTATTGATGACCTGATTATTGGGGACAATTCAGCCTCCCCTAACGGCAACATTTTTTCGGGACAAACCTATGTGGTGTTTGGGGCGATAAATGTCGGCAGTAGTGGCAGTCTCAGCCTCTCTGACCTGAATGGCACTAATGGCTTTTTAATTAACGGCATTGCTTTTTATAACGAATTAGGCTGGTCGGTCAGCAAAGCGGGGGACGTTAACAACGATGGCATTGACGACCTGATTATTGGAGCAGTTGGTTCCGACCCCAGCAATAATTATGCTGGACAAAGCTATGTGGTGTTTGGGGGGATGAAAGTGGGTAGTAGTGGCAGCCTCAACCTTTCCTCCTTGGATGGCACTAATGGCTTTTTAATTAACGGCATTGCTAGATTTGACGACTCAGGCTGGTCAGTCAGCAATGCAGGAGACGTCAACAACGATGGTATTGATGACCTGATTATTGGGGCAAGAGGTGCCGACCCCAACGACAAAGATTTGGCCGGGCAAAGTTATGTGGTGTTTGGAAGAACGAGTGTGGGGAATGGCGGCATCCTCAACCTATCTGACCTAAATGGTACTAATGGCTTTGCTATTAATGGCATTGCTGCTGAAGACCAATCAGGCTGGTCGGTCAGCCATGCAGGGGACATTAACGCTGATGGCATTGATGACCTAATTGTTGGGGCAGTTACTGCCGGCCCCAACGGCAACTCTAATGCAGGAGAAAGCTATGTGGTTTTTGGAGGGACGAATGTGGGGAGTAACGGCATCTTAAACCTATCTGACCTCAATGGCACTAACGGCTTCGTCATCAACGGCATTGCTGTTGGTGACTTCTCTGGCCGCTCAGTCAGCAAAGCGGGAGATATCAACGGTGATGGTATTGACGACTTGATTATTGGGGCAAGTGGTGCCTCCTCTAACGGCAACGAAGGTGCTGGGCAAAGCTATGTCCTCTACGGCAACGCCGCCCCAAAAGTTGACCTCAACGGTGCTGGTGCAGGCATTAATTATGCTGTCACCTTTAGCGCCACCCCTGTAGCAGTTGTGGATAGTGCCAAGCTCACCGTTGCCGACATCAACACTCCGACTCTCAAACAAGCGACCATTACCATTACTAATCTTTTGAATGGTACAAATGAAAGCCTCAACGCTAACATAACTGGCACCAGCATCAGCGCTAGTTACAACGCTGCCATTGGCATCCTTACCCTTAGTGGTACAGATACACTAGCGAATTACCAGAAGGTTTTGCGGACGGTAACTTACAATAATACAGCTGCTACTCCCAACACTACTACCCGTACAATTCAGTTTG
>NZ_JAIVFR010000661.1 GCF_020829685.1 Nostoc sp. CHAB 5715
GATCTATTCTGGACTGTTTCTTTACCTAAGTAGTGGTCAATGCGGTATACTTGATGTTCTTTACAATATTTCTGTACCACTTGGTTAAGACTTTGGGCAGAAGCCAAGTCCCGACCAAAGGGTTTCTCTTCATACTCTGCTTGCTCTTTTTGCCATTCTTTCCGCCTGATTGTAATTTCTTTCTCTAGTGTTTCCCTTTTGCTGATAGTATCTTGTTCTAGGGTTTTTAATTTTTCTTGGTGTTCTTGACTTAAAATGTCTAGAGTATCCGCTACAACTCTGATTTGTTGAAGCTCTTGTAAGCGTTGAGTTTCAATTTCTATAGCTCGGTTCAATTCATCTAACTTGGAATTTTCCTGAGCTAGTTTTTCAGATAATCCATTGAGAATACTGCCAAACTCCAATTGTAAATCAGCTAAACCTTTGACAATACTATCAACCGTATATGCAGAAGCTGTTTGCAGAATTTCTTGACTTTTTGCTTTTTCTGCTTCCTCTTGTTTGGTTGCTATTTTAGATTCCAGCTTTTTTCTTTGGATAATAATTTGTTGAAATGCTTGCATTAGTTGTTGTTTGCTGTCCTTGACTCCAACTGTAGTCATCTTCCAACTCCCTTCAATAGGCAATGATTTATTGGGTAGCAAGCCATACCAATGACTACCCTATGCAGACATCAGAATAGCTTTAAAATCAACATTTTTAACGCAGTGTAAACACGGAAAGATCAGCAGAGGACACTTAGGTAGTACGAATTTTCCACATATATGTCCTGATGTTTTTATGTAGCGTTTCTTAGTTGAGCCTAATAGTGACCTACCTCTCCCTAACCTCTCCTACGAGCAGAGGCAAGCAGAAAAACTTTTGTTGCTGAAAGGGGAGTCAAATTCAAACCTAGAGAGAGGTCGGAGTATATTACATACAAAGGAAAAGTGCTATAGTTTTCCCTTTGAGGTTTTATAGTATTTTTGTACTAAAGTAAATATACCCAACTTAATCTGCTCTTGTCAAGATAATCCTTCATCTAAATTGCGTCACACAACAAAATATGAAAATGTCTTTTGCGATCGCCTGCTCCCTATCGTCCTATTGTTAAGAGTGATTTTTGATTTAGCAGGGTGCTGTGGTATATGTTACTTTTTATAAAGAAAATCTAAAAGAATCAACCCTAGTAGAAGCGTGGTTGCAGTAAGGCTAGATAATAGATTTAATCATGCTAATTGATACAAGCACAGTCCCAGACTTTTGTGATATCAATGTATACAACTGAATCGACCAAATACTCTGCTAGAACGGACATTGGACAAACCAGCCGGATTCTAGTAGTAGAAGATGAAGAATTAATCCAAGAAATGCTAGCTGTAGCCCTTGAAGAAGAAGGTTATGGGGTGACAACAGCACCCGATGGGCGGTCTGCTATAGAGTATCTCAAAAGTTTTGAAACCAATTCGGGGGAACTTCCCTTTGATTTGCTCATTCTTGATTTGATGCTGCCTCAAATCAATGGGCTAGATATTTGCCGTTTACTGCGTCATCAAGGAAACCCAGTACCAATTTTAATGCTGAGTGCTAAGGGTAGTGAAACTGACCGGGTTTTGGGGTTAGAGGTGGGAGCAGATGACTACCTGACCAAACCCTTTAGTATGCGTGAGTTAGTGGCTCGTTGTCGTGCTCTACTCCGCCGCCAACGCCTAAGTAATTTACCACAAGTACCAGTATTAAAATTTAAAGATATCACCTTGAATCCCCAAGAATGTCGCGTGCTGGTTCGTGGTCAAGAAGCGAGTCTTTCCCCCAAAGAGTTCCGCTTGCTGGAACTGTTTATGAGTTACGCCCGCAGGGTATGGTCACGGGAGCAATTGCTAGATCAGGTTTGGGGGCCAGATTTCGTTGGCGATAGTAAAACTGTAGACGTTCACATTCGGTGGTTGCGCGAAAAATTAGAGGAAGACCCCAGTCATCCCGAATATATTGTGACTGTACGAGGTTTTGGCTATAGATTTGGATAATTAGTTGGGATAGTTGTTAGTTTTTAGTAGTCACCAACAAACTAACAACTCAAATGCTTTTATTGGGATTTATTCTGGGTTTAGCCGTAGGCATTGGGTTTTGGGTTTGGCAACAGGTTCAACTTAACCGTTACCTGGGGCGCTTACTCCGACCGTTAACCTCGCATTCTTACAAGATGGGACTGCTGCTGATTCCTGGGTTGCGGCAGGAAATAGCGATGGTGAGGCAGCACCGACAAGATTTGCAGCAGTCGTTGCAAACTTACCAAAACCTGCTAGATTTTGCACCAGTGGGATATTTGCAGGTGGATGAGGAAAATCAACTGCTGTGGTGCAATCGACAGGCGCAGGAAATTTTGTATCTGCACTGGCAACCAGAACAGGTGCGCTTGTTACTGGAGTTGGTAAGGTCTTATGAACTTGACCATTTAATTGAGCAAACTCGTGATTTGCAAAAACCACAGACGGGAGAATGGATATTTCATCCATCTTGTGATGATGCGGTAGAGATGGCAACAATAAAATCTTTGGCTTTGCGGGCATCTAGCTTGCCTTTACCCAATGGACAAGTGGGAGTCTTTTTAGAAAATCGTCAACCCCTATTAGATATAAATCAAGTACGCGATCGCTATTTTTCTGATCTAGCCCACGAACTCAGAACGCCACTAACTTCGATTCGCTTGGTTGCGGAAACTTTACAAATCCGCTTGGAACCACCTTTAAATCGCTGGGTTAACCGCCTAATGCAAGAAGTTGACCGACTGATTAACTTGGTGCAAAGCTGGTTAGACCTCACCCAAATGGAAGCAAACCCAAACATGCAATTGCAAGCCAAACCTGTAGAATTGCGATCGCTAATTACATCCGTTTGGGAAACACTAGAACCCTTGGCAGGGCGTCAACATCTGTCTCTTTCTTATTCTGGGCCAGAAAATGTTTGGATTAAGGCAGATCAAGCCCGTATTTACCAAGTTTTTCTCAACTTGCTAGACAATAGCATTAAATACAGTCCTCCTCGTACAAGTATTCACATTGAAGCGAAAATCTTATCAACAAAAGATAATGCTGCTTCTCCAATTCTCGAAATAAATCTTATTGATTCTGGAGTCGGATTTTCTGAGGCAGATTTACCCCATGTTTTTGAGCGATTTTATCGAGGAGATAAAGCACGAACCCATTCCTCACAAGATGGTAACTCCATAGGAGCGATCGTTGGCAATGGATTAGGATTAGCGATCGTTGAGCAAATTATTCACGCTCACGGTGGTTCAATCAAAGCTATGAACCATCCAGAAACTGGTGGAGCGTGGATGCAACTCCAATTTTGTGAAGTTATGGCAAACTCTTTAAGCCAAGACTATAGTTAATAGTAATCTTCACCTTTGAGACAACAAGTGTGAAAGCTGTCCATTACAGTCCTAATCCTCAAAGACCCGAACTTGCACGCGCCATTAGGCGCTTAGAACGGGATGTATTACGCATGGGTGCTTTGGTAGAACAATCATTTCGCCTCACCCACCAAGCATTATTTGCTCGTAACTTAACAGCAGCTGAGGAACTTCCCCGATTAGATAAAAAGATCGATCGCTTTTATAGACAAATCGAATCAGACTGTACAGCGATTATGACGCTGCAAGCGCCTACGGCTCAAGATTTGCGCTGCTTAAGTGCCTTTATGCAGCTGGTGCGCGACTTAGAGCGCATTGGCGATTATGCTGAGGATTTAGCTGAGATTGCAATTAAAATTTTTCCTTACGCGCCTCATCCGTCAATGCTCGACATTGAAACTATGTCCCTTCACGCGCAGTCGATGCTAGCAACTAGCTTGAAGGCTTTGGGAGATTTCGATGAAGCCGGTGGACGCCGTTTAAAGCACTTAGATGATACTGTAGACGATGCGTATGATCGTGTTTATCAGACTTTAGCCCAACAACGCGATGTACCTGGTGTAGTTGAGCCTATTGTACTGCTGGCACTGGCAATTCGTTGTCTGGAACGCATGGCAGATCATGCCACTAATATCGGTCAAAGGGTAGCATATATTGTCACCGGTCAACGCTCTTAATTGACGATTCATCAGTCCACAGGCTTTAGCAGTACCTCTACAAACAAAGGCTGACGACTCAAGCGACTTAGTACAGCTTTGCGTAAAGCCGTGGCAAATTAGTTAAATGCTCCAAAAGTGCGGACTTTTTACAGCAGTTTTCATGTATTTGAACCACATCTATCGTAGAGACATAGCAGTGCTCATACGTGTCAACTTAACGTAAAAGCCATGTCCCGCAAGGAACTGAAGTTCCTTGCTAATAGTAAAAGTCATCTGAAGATGACTAAAATATAGCCAAAAATCTTTAGTCTACTTTAGTAGACTTTAGCTGTTA
This sequence comes from Nostoc sp. CHAB 5715, assembly GCF_020829685.1. GTDB lineage: Bacteria > Cyanobacteriota > Cyanobacteriia > Cyanobacteriales > Nostocaceae > Nostoc. The sequence goes on from NZ_JAIVFR010000661.1 coordinate 4,388, forward strand.
GCCTTGA
>NZ_JAIVFR010000662.1 GCF_020829685.1 Nostoc sp. CHAB 5715
CCTTACCACCGCAAATTAACTTACAAGTTCTGCGAGAAGCGACCCTGCGGATATCTAAGTTAAAAAATTCCCGCAATTCACCTCAATTGCCAAAACTGCCCCCTATTCAAACCCATGCCAACACTCCCACAAATGTTGTTGCAGAACCCCCTACAGAAGAGGAACTTCTGGAAAAGGATGCTACTATAGCTGCCATCAACTTGGAGCAGTTGATCATCAAGCAACGTCGAATGCCAATACTCGACAATACTTTGCCATACTTGAAACGGCTACAAGCTTTGCCAGATGATACAAAACAAGTAAAAAACAATGCTCCAGATGCGAAAGTTGCAGCCGATGAAGACTTACCGCAGTTGGATACAACTGTAGCTGATGAAAATACGCTGCAATTAGTAGTAGATGATGCACAATTTCAAGAAGAATCTGTTGCAGAAGTAGAAGCCCAGCCAAATGAACAATTTCAAGAAAAATCTGTTGCTGAGGCACAAGCCCAGCCAAATGCACAATTCATTACAACAGGCAACCTTTACTCATCTCCCCTGCTCAGAAAGTGGATGCACAGCCAAGGATACTCTTTGCCTGAATCCATTGATGAACTGGAAACTGAAGACTACGATAGCTATGTTCCAGCCCACCATAACCAGCTTTCTCTTAGTGCTGAAACTCCCAATGTTGATGTCAACTTGCCGTTAAACCTGGATGCTGACACAGGGACATGGGAAGAAGTTCAATCGGTTTTTGATCTTGGGAACTTTGGGGAAGACGTAGATACAGCAAAGGAAGCTGATCTAGAAATAGGGGAAGATACAGGAGTAGAAGTCTCCGAACCAACACTCTCAATGATGGTAACACAACTACCACCCCCCCCTCCTCCAATAAAAATGAATATAGCGTCAGCTTGGTTGGCGCAAGAAATCGTTGTAGATGATATATATAGTGAATTGGAAACCAATGGGACGAAGAATTACTCTTTTGAAGAAGAAAAGCAACCACTGTTAGGTTTATCCTCTTCCCCACCCATAACTGCGGCAGCCATTGAGCCTTTGCCAATTCCAGAACTGCATGTACCAGACGGCGAACTAATCGCTGGCAAGTTTATCATAGTGCGCGTAGTACTGCCTGAAGTACCTCCCCAAGTTGTTGTCAAATTATGGCTTGAAGATTATCAAACTCGCTGGTTACTAGAGGAACCCCATTTACTGACAAATTTGCTACCTAACGCCTTGGGAGGATTGGAAGTGATGACGCAATTAAATATTCCCTTTGGGTGTCTGGAAATTCGCTTGGAAGCGATCGCACTTGATCTGACAACCCAACAGGAGAGTCACAAAGTCACAATAGTGCGAACTGTGATTCCTCCAGACTTGCCAAACTTGCAGCTAGATGAAGTCCTCGATATGTAACTCAGGTGTGAGGGGCATTGGGCATTGGGCATTGGGCATTGGGCATGGGGCATTGGGCATTGGAAACAGACAAGGAAGAAACTTGTTCAATAATTCTTCTTCATCCCCCTCATCTCCCCCTGCTCCCTCATCCCCCACTCCCCACTCCCCACTCCCCACATTGCCTGTGTTAAAAATATGAAAGAATTTCAAAAATTTGGCAGAATTTGCAGTAAGCTCATTTTGAATTGTAGTGTGATTTGATAGGAACCTTTACTATGGCAGCTTCTTTTTTGCCTTCTATCTTGGCTAGTACTTCGTACTTGCCTTCTATCTTAGTTCCCATAATTGGTTGGGTTTTGCCAGGTGTGGTCTTCGCGTTTCTATTTTTATACATTGAAAGCGACGATATCAGCGATATTAACTGATATTGATGTAGTCATTAGTCATTGGTCATTAGTCATTTGTAAAAAACAAATGACAAAGGACAAATGACAAAGGACAACTGACCAAAATTAATACCGCCCATCTCATAGAGACAGGCGGTTTTTTAACGTTGATTTTTCAACAAATGCTAGAAAATTAGTGTTCGGTTCAAACTAACTCATGTTAAATCGAAGAACCAAGTCCGGCATAGGCACCATAAAAGAAAATGCCCAAGACTGTAATTATACCTAAACCTGCGATCGTAGCGACGACCCACAGGGGAATTCTCCCACTTTCAGACACAGCTTCTCTCCTCCCTTAACAACTAATCAACACAGGTTCAATAAACAAAGATTAACAACAAGACTGCCAGTTAGTTAAAGAAGTAACTGGAAAACAGAATCCCCAGAACGAAAACTAGTAATAGTCCCAGGTATAGCGAAGTCCGGTTTAGTTCAACCGGTTGATTATTGGGATTGGGCGATCTTTCTACCATGATTGCTCCTAACGTTGAATAAATTGCATTGCGGCGATCGCGCCTAAAAAGAATACAGTTGGTACACCTAATGTGTGAACTGCCAGCCATCTAACGGTAAAAATTGGATAGGTAACTGGTTGATTGATGTTATTGCCGCTAGTCATGATCTCAAACTACTTTCCAATAAATTGTTCAACTTGTTTTTTAGCTTCAAAACGGTTCTTCACAATAGGCACTTCTTGCCGCGCTGGAGTAAAATACTCGTCGGGGCGGGGTGTGCCAAAAGCATCATAAGCCAGCCCGGTGCTGACAAATAGCCAACCGGCAATAAATAATGCCGGAATGGTGATGCTGTGAATTACCCAGTAACGAACGCTAGTAATGATGTCCGAAAACGGACGTTCTCCAGTGGTACCTGACATTTAGATCCCTACCTTATACATAGAGTGTTATTGAGTTTATTATCCTACAAAGTTAAGAAAGAGTTACAAGTTGCAAAGTTATTCTCAGAAATTAGGTATTGGGCATTGGGCATGGGGCATTGGGCATTGGGCATGGGGCATTCGGAATTGCTTATTTCTTCCTCATCTCCCTCATCTCCCTCATCTTCCGCATCTCCCCCACTCCCCACTCCCCACTCCCCACTCCCCCACTAAGCGGCTTCTGGGGAAGTTGTTTCAGGATTTGGTAGATATTTGAGCAAAACGCCGCGATCGCCAATTATAAATCCCCGTTCTGGCTCTAAGAACACTATCTTGTACAAATTAGCAGCTACTTCTTCCACTTCACGGTCTTTTTCCCAAGTTTTGCCACCGTCGGAACTCCGTAGTAAATTACCGCTACCGCCACCTATCCAAATTTCATTGGGTGTACGATATGCCAAATCGAGTAAACCCCAGCTGGTGGATAACTCTGGATATTGTGCCTTTTGCCATTCTTCAGGTTTAATTGGGTCGCTAAATTGAATTTGACCTCCCCTGGCTAGCAACCACAATTGCCCATTTTCAGCAAAACCCATGTTTTCTACGCGCCGAGAACTATTGCGGTTATGAGGTACCCAAGCATCTTGTCCCGGTTCCCAAGTTGAGTAGAAACTACCCTTGGCGGAAACGGCAACATATTTGCCATCAGGAGAACGTTCTAAGTTACGCACCACACCGACTGCTGATTCCACCTGGGCTTTCCAATTTCTACCGCCGTCTGTGGTCTTATATATGGCTCCTACATCAGTAGCCATTTCAGCTGTATTATCTGCCAGTGCCTTAATTGCGATCGGGCTACCTGGTAGCTTTTCGCTCAGGGGAATACGCGACCAAGAAGCACCTTCATCAGTAGTGTGCAGCAACAGTCCAGGCTCTCCGGCAATCCAGCCTTCTTTTCCTGCAAAGCTTACTGAGTCAAAGCGATACTTTTGCTCATCCAGTTGCAGTGTTATTGGTTTCCAGGTATTACCACCGTCATTGGTTTCCAATAAGGTGGCATTGCTACCTACTAAGTAGCCATGCTCAGGGTTATTAGTAAAAGCAATATCCAGGAGATTTGAGTCTGTTGGCACAGAAATGACTTTCCAAGGGTTGTAACTTACTGAGGGAATTTTGCTACAACCTATACAGATGAGGACTACTATCAACAAGGCAGCTATTCGTTGCCAACCTTTCACAATTGAATGCATTAGTATTTCTTAACTTGTTTCTAAATTTCTGTAGCTGTTCTCTAAAAGGTTTACTGATACTTTTTTGCTAGCATTTGCTAACAAATACATAAGTTGAGCAGATCAATCTCAACCAAGTTGTATCAATCGATGCATAAAAACAAGTTTTACGCACTCTTACTTGTTTGCTTCTAGCGTGATTCTTGCTTTGATAAGCAACATAAGAGGCAACTTATCAGTATAGAGGTTGCTTGACGTTACGGATTCTCACCTGAATCTCTGATATTTTATCAGAGAATACACTGTTAATCAATGTAAAAAAGTGAGCATTTCTTAGCTTAATTAAACGCTCTAGGGAATAGGTAAAACAACATAATTGTGTGATTATAATCACACAATCAATGATGAAAATCTCTTTTTCTACTTACTACTCCCTGTTTCTGAGATAACGG
>NZ_JAIVFR010000663.1 GCF_020829685.1 Nostoc sp. CHAB 5715
CGACAGCTTTAATCGCTACAGAAACGGCGAGTGAAAGCAAGACCACAAACACGTAGCGGTACAACTGGACGTGAATACCTTGAACTTGCGCTACATCGGGGTTAAGGGTCAATAAAATTTGCTGGCGTGTCAATGTAAGGTTTAATACCATAAGATAACTCATCATAGACGTAGTTGCGGATGCTGTACATTTTCCGCAACACATTGGTTTCAGAACCAATTGCTTCTCTGGCAGCACGGCGAACAATGGTAGTATCCATTGCTAAATCGTCGTCATCCACTAGGTAGCGTGTTTCTAATTCTGAAGAAAGTTCAGGTATATCTTCTACATCTCTGGGTGTGATGCGATACTTAATACCGCGAACTTCCAAAAGTGCTTTCCAGCCAAATATATGCCGTTCACCTGGAGCAAGAGAATCAAATTTAAAAACTGCTACACGTTGCCCCTGTACCACTTCTTCGGTAAAAGGTATACCAATGGGTTCAACGTGTTTCACCTTTTGACGCTCTGTTTCCGATGGTAAGGCGATGCGCCATTCTACGTCAGGTAAATAAACCTCGTCTAAGGGTGCAATTTCCTCAGCATAAGACATTTCGATGAGATAGCCATTAGAAAGGGCGTAGCGCTTATCGGGTTCGTAATGATAATACAGAGGATGAATAAAAGTACGATCGCGGAACGTTAGCTCATGACTAGGATCAGCATTTGGGTTGTCCCGGATATAAGCCTCCTCTGAGGCGTAAGCGACGTAAATACTTTCTTTGCCTGTTTCGGCATTTTTATGTATTGCTATGCCTGTGGGGCATTCAAAGGGTGTCAGGACACTGAATTGAAGTTCTCCTGTGGCCCTATCCATCGCGTAAACTGATTGTTCGGTGCGATCGCAAATCCACAGCATTTCCTGGGTGACAGCTAAATTCTCTATCCCAACGCCTGGAGCATAAAACCTGGTAATCTCTTTTCGCGTTTCGCGGTCATAAATCAGAATGTAGCCTAGCCTTTGGCAGCTGACATAAACTGTTGTTTCCCAAACAGCAACGCCGTCAGCAGGATAAGGCAATGTTACAAAATGTTCCAGACCCAAAGCATTGAGATTGCACAAGTAAACACTATTTTCTCGGCTTACCCACAGGGTATCTTCCCACGCAGCTAGACCAGTAACATCGGTAAATTCTTTAACTTGATGGGGATTAAGAATTTTGCTGTTGTCAGAAGTGGGATCAATTTCTAGTAGATGCCCTTTAATACTGTCAATGGCAATCAGTCTGTCTTTTATGAAAGTAATGCCACACAGGGTAGCAGCAGTAAGCGGTCGAATTGTCTTTTGCCCAAACATCTGGCTAACGATCAAACTGGGGAGTGCAAAACTCATAAAACCTTGTGGGAAGTGTAAAAACCCCTCACCAAATTTAGGTAGGCGAGGAAACATGACTATTTAAGCGATTCAAAATTATTCTTGAAAAATTTACTAGGTAGGGAAACCTTCCTGGCAACTTCTCTCAGAATTAACAATGAATAAATGCACTTGTGCCAAGCATCCTGGCTAAAGACCCGATCTAAATTAAAGCAATACAGCCTAAAATTCATTGTGGCAGATGCTCTGTAACTAAGCTTCAAAGCTCTATTACTTATAATTATCGGTACAATGTGTTCCGAAAAACTCTTTCGTGAGAGATAACACTATCTTAAAAAAAATAAATTTACAAATGTTAAGAATTACAGATACACTCATGCAACTGGGCGATCGCCTTAATGTAACTTTAGAAGATGGAATTCCTGCCATCACTAAATTATGATCAAATTTTGTAAACATTTCCTGTGACGTACACGATGTCTGCTAATTCTCTGCCTGAAGGTGCCGCCGTTTGGCATAGTTTAGAAGTTGATAAAGCGCTAGACCTGCTCGATAGTAATGCTGACAGTGGCTTAACACCCCAAGAAATTCAACAGAGGTTGCAAAAGTACGGCCCCAACGAACTTGAAGAAACTGCTGGCCGTAGTACTTGGGAAATCCTGCTGGATCAGTTCAAGAACATTATGTTGTTGATGCTGATTGGCGTAGCTCTGATTTCTGGGTTTTTAGACCTGATGGCTTTGCGGGAGGGTCGCTTAAAGCCTGGTGAAGTGCCATTTAAAGATACGATCGCTATTTTAGCAATTGTCATCCTCAATGGCATACTCGGCTACGTCCAAGAGAGCCGTGCCGAAAAAGCCTTGGCAGCCCTGAAAAAAATGACCTCTCCCTTAGTGCGCGTCATCCGCGACGCTAGACTGGTGGAGATAGCAGCCAAGGATTTAGTTCCAGGGGATGTAATGCTGCTGGAAGCTGGGATGCAGATAGCCGCAGATGGACGCTTGATAGAACAGTCTAATTTACAAGTGCGTGAGTCGGCATTGACTGGTGAAGCCGAAGCCGTGAATAAACAGGCATCATTAAAATTGCCTGAGGAAACATCATTAGGCGATCGCCTAAATGTCGTGTTTCAAGGAACCGAAGTAGTCCAAGGACGGGCGAAGGTTCTGGTGACTAACATCGGCATGACTACAGAACTCGGCAAAATTGCCACCATGTTGCAGGCGGTGGAAAGTGAACCGACACCGTTACAGCAACGGATGACTCAACTGGGTAATGTCCTAGTTACTGGTTCTTTGATTCTTGTGGCGATCGTTGTCGTCGGTGGTGTAATCAAGGACGGAGGTTTTAAAAATATCCAAGAACTCTTGGAAGTTTCCTTGAGTATGGCGGTTGCTGTGGTGCCAGAAGGTTTACCTGCTGTAATTACCGTCACCTTGGCATTGGGAACCCAGCGAATGGTGCGCCAAAATGCCTTGATCCGCAAACTCCCAGCAGTGGAAACATTGGGTTCTGTAACTACCATCTGTTCTGATAAAACCGGTACGCTGACGCAAAATAAAATGGTGGTGCAATCGGTTTTCACTAATAACAAAACTTTTCGCGTCATTGGCGAAGGTTACACTCCCACAGGGGACTTTCAGTTAGATGGTCAAAAAATTTCTCTAGAAAACTCTCCAGAAATCTCAGCGTTATCAGTCGCCTGTGCTATTTGTAATGATTCGGTGTTGCAAAAAGAACAAGGTGATTGGGCGATTTTGGGAGATCCTACAGAGGGAGCATTGTTAACACTGGCGGGAAAAGCTGGAATCGAAAAAGACCAGTGGAACAGTAAATTACCTCGCGTTGCAGAGTTTCCCTTTTCCTCAGAACGGAAGCGGATGAGCGTAATTTCTCAGGTGGAGGGAGTCGCCACAGGTGACGCGTCTTCCAGAGGCATTGACCCAGCCATCGCTAGTTTTCTCCAATCTGAACCTTACTTAATGTTTACCAAAGGTTCTCCAGAGTTAATCTTGGCACGTTCCACTCAAATTCATTTGGGTAATGACACAGCCCCCTTAACTGAAGAACAACGCCAGAAAATTTTGGCAGAAAATGACCAAATGGCGAGTAAAGGTTTGCGGGTGCTAGGTTTTGGCTACAAACCCCTCGCAGAAATTCCACCGGAAGGTTCAGACGAAACATCCGAGCAAGGCTTGGTGTGGCTGGGATTGGTGGGAATGCTAGATGCGCCACGCCCAGAGGTAAGGGCAGCTGTGCAAGAATGTCGAGATGCAGGCATTCGCCCAGTGATGATTACTGGCGACCACCAATTAACAGCACGAGCGATCGCTACCGATTTGGGAATTGCCCAAGAAGGTGACCGCCTCCTCACAGGTCAAGAATTGCAACGGATGAGTGACCAGGAATTAGAGCAAAATGTTGACCTGGTGAGCATCTATGCCAGAGTTTCCCCAGAACACAAACTGCGAATTGTCCAAGCACTGCAACGCCGGGGTAAATTTGTGGCAATGACAGGCGATGGTGTTAACGATGCCCCAGCCCTCAAACAAGCCGACATCGGTATTGCGATGGGCATTACTGGCACTGATGTAAGTAAAGAAGCCAGTGACATGGTATTACTTGATGACAACTTCGCCACCATTGTCAGCGCCACCAAGGAAGGTAGAGTTGTTTACACCAATATCCGCCGCTTTATTAAATACATTCTGGGCAGTAACATTGGCGAAGTTATCACCATTGCAGCTGCACCCTTAATTGGTTTGGGAGGCGTTCCCCTTACCCCCTTACAAATTCTCTGGATGAATTTGGTGACAGACGGTTTACCAGCCTTGGCATTAGCTGTGGAACCTCCAGAACCAGATGTAATGAAACGTCCACCTTTTAGTCCCCGCGAAAGTATTTTCGCTAGGGGATTGGGTTCTTACATGATTCGCATTGGAATCATTTTTGCCATTATCAGCATTGCCTTGATGTGGTGGGCTTATCAACATACCCATGCCCCTGAGTATCAAGGTAATCGAG
>NZ_JAIVFR010000664.1 GCF_020829685.1 Nostoc sp. CHAB 5715
GAAGATGAGAGCATTGAAGTTTAGCGCTTGTAATTTACTAATAATCTCGCTGAGTTCAGCTTTTTGTTGGGCAACAGAAAGTCCTGCCTTGGAAGGCCAATTACTATTCCACACACATGCTACCCACGCCCCCCGGAATTCTCGGCTATGACTTACCCTAACGCTACCGACAGGTGCAGGTGTTGGTATTGGTGTTGGTGTTGGTGTTGGTGTTGGTGTCGGCGTTGGTATTGGCGGCTGCACTAGGTAACTAGAAACAATTTTTTCTGCCTGACCTAAATACACTAAAGCTTGATAAATAATCACTGCCACATCTGCACGAGTAGCTGCAAGATTGGGATTGAGTAATTTGATATTTGGGAAACTAACCACCAATCCGGCACTGGTGGCAATAGCTACCTGATTTCTACCATACCCAGGAATCTGAATAGAATCTTGATAAATTTGTGGGAGTTGTAAGAGGAGGTCAGGTTTTACCTTAGTGGCAATTTCTAAGCCTCCTACCAAAGAAACTAAAACTTCCACCCTAGTAATTCGGTTAGTAAAACGGAAAGTTTTATCAGGAAACCCGCTAAGAAATGCTTTTTCGTAAGCTGCTTGAATGGCTGCTGCTGCCCAATAATTAGTGGGTACATCAACAAAGGGGACATACTGCCGCTTCTTGGAAACTGTGGGAAATGCGTTGGCGATGATGGCGGCAAATTCAGCGCGGGTAACAGAGTTATCGGGGCGATAAGTACCGTTAGGCAACCCATTGATAATACCACGTTGGGCTAAGGCTGTAATAAATAAGCGTGCCCAATGGTTTTGAATATCCGAGAAGGGAGTAGCAATAGATACCATTGTTAATTGCAGCTAGCTGGCCTTGATTTTGATTTCCTTAGCTAATTTAACAATATTTAGTAAACTGTCACTACTCAATATGGGGCATGGGGCATTGGGGATTGGGCATTGGGCATTGGGGATTGGGCATTGGGCATTGGTTATTAATTCTTGTCCCTCACTCCCTCACTCCCTCACTCCCTCACTCCCTCACTCCCTCACCTCCCCCATTCCCCATTCCCCATTCCCTATCTCCTAAGTAGGATTTGCAGCTTCATTAGTAGGATTCGAGGTAGAACGCGCATTCAATGATAGCATTACGCGGGAAATGCCGGTGAAAATAACGCTGACACCAACTAGTGTACCCAAAAGCCAGGGCGCATTAAAGGGCCACTGGAACCAAATCATTGCGCCTAAGACCAGCGTAATAATCCCATCACCTAGTATCCACGTCCAATTTTCTTGCGGACGTAACTTAAATGCCAGAATTAACTCGAATGTACCTTCAGCTAGTAAAAAGCTGCCAAGTAACAAAGTTAGTGTGAGAATACCTGTAAAAGGATAAACAAACAGCATTATGCCGGTTGCAATATAAAGTCCGCTCAATAGAAGTTTCCAAATAAAACCTCCTTGGTGGCGGGTTTGAGTGGCATAAACTAGTTTTGTAAATCCGGCGAAAATCAAAATCACCGCAATCCAAGTCTCAGCAAATAAGGTCGAGAGATTAGGCGCTGCGATCGCAATAACCCCGAAAATACTCAAAATAACACCACTTATCAGTGACCCATTAACATCCTTCTTAATATCTCTAGAAACATTGGTTGTCATACAAACCTTTTCCCTATTCTTAGACTAAACTCTACATTTAGGTTAGGGAATTTCTAAGTAACACAGTATGAACCCTAAGATAGACTCATCAGTATTAACTTCATTCCGATCGCAACTAAAATTCACGACTATTGAAACACTAAACCTAGGGCTATTTCGTTCTAGACATAAACCGCCCAGAACTAAAGTTCCTCTCTTACAGCTAAAGTCCGTTAAAACGGACTAAAACCTTTTCTTAGTCGTCTTTAGACGACTTTTGCTATTAGACTCAGAATTCATTCTGAGGCGGGCTAGATGAGAATGAAATAGCCCTGACACTAAACCAATCATCTGATGACGTAACCTTCATAAGATTTCTGCAAGATTGCTTAGGCGTTCATAAACAGCAATGAGACGATCTCCTTCAAGTTCAACAGAAGTATTTGGATAATTCTGAATGGCTCCAAGCAGTGTAACTTCACCTTTTTGTTGAATAGATGCACTTAAAGCACTTCGTAGCGCCTCCTGATTTAGTTGTCCTCCGGGAGGGTGAACTACCTCACCAATTTGGCTAACCAAAACTGGCCCTGCCCAACTAGACAGTAAGCTATTTAAAAAAGCAGGATTGGCTTTTATCGAAGCTTTCAGTGCCTGACGAGCTACTGCGGGGTCTTGTTGCGCCGCCTGCAAATAAGCCCTTAACGTCGGGGTAGTTTTGCCAGTTTCTGTAAACTGAGTTAATTCTTGAACAGATATTTGCCCCTGAAAAGTACCATACTTTAAAATAACTTGCTCGGCAGCATTAGCATTTGTACTTGAAAGTAGAACAATAGCACCTACACCTAAAGCTACTGTTTGAGTGAGTAACTTAGTGAATTTTCTATTGTTTAATCGGTTGAAAAGTTGATAAATCTGCATTTTGTCTAACATTATAATGGTGCGGAGCAGCTTAGACACAAAATGCCCAAGCGTTATATTACTTCACAAAATTCTTGCTACAGATAGATGTTAAAGACGTACAGCTATCATACGTGTCAACTTAAGCTATAGATAGCTTAACTGTTGCCTGCCTCACCCGCCTAGAACTAAAGTTCTAGGCTAATAGCTAAAGTCTACTAAAGTAGACTAAAGATTTTTGGCTATATTTAGTCATCAAAAGATGACTTTCGCTATTAGCAAGGAACTTCAGTTCCTTGCGGGACATGGCTTTTACGTTAATTTGACACCAATGTACAGCTATACGCCCCTACAGCCAATTCGTTGCAAAGATTTTTGGAAATGGTGTCATTAAGCTTTTTCGTTAGTAGGACTTACGCAAAATATCTCTCAAACTCTTATTTCTCCGTGTCCTTTGCGCCTCTGTGGTTCGTTATTCCGTAACTCTTGCGTAAGTCCTACGTTAGGCGAAGCTAATGAGGTAGTATTGACTTATCTTCGTCTAAGGTTGGTGCTGGTATACCCAAATGCTTCCTTGCAGATTCTTCAGCTAGCTTTCGGTCTTGCTCGTTATCGAACTGACTCTCATCTAACAAATGAGGATTTTTTGCCGCTTCATCTCGGCTTGGTCGATATCCATTTTTCCACCTGTACTTCAAGTCCATAATTTGAAAAGCAGATATACTGCGATTTGATTACCTAGTTGTTCATAGTAGGTGCTTAACGGAAAATGATACTCTTGCTATAGGTTGAAGAGGCTCATTCAGAAGGTACAAATTTAACAGAATTTTTGAGTAAGAATCCTCTATTGAGCAAGACTTAATAGATTAGCGCGTTAAGACAAGTCATAAGTAGTTTGCAAGTATAATTACTTTGGTGATTATTGGCGATCGCTGCTGGTTTTATCTAAAATTTTACAGTTGTAGAATTTGTTTGGTTTTATATTTTTATTCAAAAGCCGATATGATAAATATTATTTTATAGGAATCGTATTTGATTTTTGAAATTATCTACGTGGGCGGGGAGTAGACGCGATTAATCGCGTCTGTACGGAGTAGGGAATAAGGAATTAGGCTTTTCGATCTGTACCGAGCTTTTTCATCAATCAAATATTAGTCCTATAGATATTGCTGAAACACAAAACAAGACAATTATGCTTAAAAAACAGATTACACAAGAACTAGAAAAATTACCTGAACCTCTGTTACAGGAAATTTTAGATTTTGTTCAGTTCTTACAAGCCAAATACCAGAAAGAGAAAACTTTAGAAATCACCATTATGAGTGAATCATCACTGCAAAAAGATTGGTTAAGACCAGAGGAAGATTCAGCATGGCAGGATTTGTAAAAGGAGATGTTGTTATTGTTCCATTTCCCTTTTCAGACTTAACTGAAACAAAACGCAGACCTGCTCTAGTTATTGCTACTCTTCAGGGGAATGACCTGATTCTTTGCCAAATTACTAGCCAATCTGTTGGCGATATCTATGCTATTCAACTGGATAACAGTGATTTTAGCTCCGGTCGATTAAATCAGGCAAGTAATATCAGACCAAATCGGATTTTTACTGCCGACAAACAAATTGTTTTATATCAAGCAGGTCAAATAAAACCTGAAAAATTAACAGAGGTGATTAATAAAATTATTGAAATTATACAGTACTCAAGCCTGTAGTTGTATTGAGTATTTGACTAAGTTGGACTGCTGTCGTCGGGTGGTTGAGTAACTGGTGGTTGGGTGACGGTTGTACATGGACTTGGTGCATCTTCTGGTAAAACAGAGACACCAAAGCGTTTGAGTTGGGAGAAGTC
>NZ_JAIVFR010000665.1 GCF_020829685.1 Nostoc sp. CHAB 5715
TCAGCTGAAGGAAACCATCAACACGATGGTGGACCAGCTGAACGCGTTCGCCGGCGAAGTGACGCGCGTGGCCCGCGAGGTCGGCACCGAAGGCAAGCTCGGCGGGCAGGCCGAAGTCCGCGGCGTCATGCAGATTTTGCAACACTCATAATTTCTGCTACTCCGAAAGTCATACATCCAGTTTATAGCAGTTTTCAATCGATGCACCGTAGATTTTTATTGTCTTCGAGTAATAAATATAGGGCAATGCACCGTAATAATGCTGTACTAAATAGTATTGTTTGAGATTCTGGAACAAACTTTAGGTAAAGAATTGTAATCCAAAATCCCAAATCCAAACTCCAAAATTGGTATGAGTCCCTGACTACGGTAGTCTAGATGAGAGTGAATTTATCGCCTGCGATATTATATTGTTTTATGACTTCAGTTGTTTCTAGCCCTCCACGCACTATTCGGATTGGTTCACGCAAAAGCCAACTTGCTCTGGTTCAGACCTACTGGGTACAAGAGCAACTCCAGAAAAGATTCCCTGATATCATTTTTGAAGTCCACACCATGTCTACCCAAGGCGATAAAATCTTGGATGTAGCATTAGCTAAGATTGGCGATAAAGGGCTTTTTACTAAAGAACTTGAACTCGGAATGCTCAATCAAGAGATTGACTTTGCCGTTCATTCCCTCAAGGATCTGCCCACTCACTTACCTGAAGAGTTAACACTGGCAGCAATTACTGAACGGGAAAACCCAGCAGATGCATTAGTGGTGCATGAAAAGCACAAAGATAGACAAATCGATACATTACCCGCAGGCGCGGTAATCGGTACATCTTCGCTGCGGCGGTTAGCACAGTTACGCCATCACTTTCCGCACTTTACCTTTAAGGATGTCCGGGGAAACTTGATTACACGATTGGCAAAACTGGATGCAAGCGAATACGATGCCCTAATTTTGGCAACAGCAGGGTTAGAGAGATTGGGAATGGGCGATCGCGTTCATCAAATTCTGCCCAAAGAAATCTCCCTTCACGCCGTAGGACAAGGTGCTTTAGGGATAGAATGCCGTGCTGATGATAGTGAATTGCTATCTCTACTCAAAGCGATCGAACACCCCGAAACACGCGATCGCTGTTTGGCCGAACGGTCTTTTCTACGCTCTCTAGAGGGCGGCTGTCAAGTACCTATTGGTGTAAATACAGAAATATCTGGTGATAATTTGACCTTAACTGGGATAGTCGCTAGTGTAGATGGTCAAAAGCTGGTAAAAGATACCGTCACAGGGATGGCCGATAATGCCGAAGCGCTAGGCACAGAACTAGCACAACTGTTGCGGCAACAGGGAGCGCAAGAAATTTTATCAGAAATTTTTGCGGTGATTGGGCGCGGTTCTTAAGCAATTGGTCAAGCCGATGTGATTAGATAAGAATTGATCGCCGTTGCACCAAAGATGTGCCAGACGCGACAAGAGTTAACTTGAGAATATAGACAGAACCAGGGAAGCAAAAATTACCATGCGGATTCTATTTGTTGCAGCAGAGGCAGCACCCATTGCGAAAGTAGGAGGAATGGGTGATGTTGTTGGGGCATTACCCAAATTTCTGAGAGAAATGGGGCATGATGTGCGGATATTCTTGCCTTACTATGGCTTCCTGCCAGACAAAATGGAAATTCCCCAAGAACCCATCTGGTGGGGCGATGCCATGTTCCAGCACTTTGCAGTATACGAAAGCGTTCTGCCTGGTACTGATGTTCCCTTGTACTTATTTGGACATCCCGCCTTCCTACCCCGCCGCATTTATTCTGGAGATGATGAAGACTGGCGGTTTACCTTTTTTGCCAATGGTGCAGCCGAGTTTGCCTGGAATTACTGGAAACCAGAAATTATCCATTGTCACGATTGGCATACGGGGATGATTCCTGTGTGGATGCATCAAGATCCTGATATAACCACAGTCTTTACCATTCATAATCTGGCTTATCAAGGGCCCTGGCGTTGGTATTTAGAAAAAATTACTTGGTGTCCTTGGTATATGCAAGGACACAACACAATGGCGGCGGCGGTGCAATTTGCCAATAAAGTAAATACAGTTTCGCCCACCTATGCCGAGCAAATCAAGACACCTACTTATGGTGAAACATTAGAAGGTTTGCTGTCCTTTATTAGCGGTAAATTATCTGGGATTATCAACGGGATTGATACCGAAGTTTATAACCCCGAAAATGATAAATACATTGCCCAAACCTTCACTGCTGATAGCTTGGAGAAACGCAAAGACAACAAAATTTCTTTGCAAGAAGAAGTAGGATTAGAAGTCAACTCTAAAGCCTTTTTAATTGGGATTGTGACCCGATTAGTGGAACAAAAAGGCATTGATTTGATATTACAAATCCTTGATCGCTTCCTCTCCTATACAGATGCACAGTTTGTGCTGTTAGGGACAGGCGATCGCTACTATGAAACTCAAATGTGGCAATTAGCATCCCGCTTTCCCGGACGCATGGCAACTTACTTACTGTATAACGATGCCCTGTCTCGCCGGATCTACGCTGGTACTGACGCTTTCTTAATGCCTAGTCGTTTTGAACCTTGCGGTATCAGCCAAATGATGTCTTTACGCTACGGTTCTGTGCCTATTGTCCGCCGCACAGGTGGATTAGTTGACACCGTCAGCCATCACGACCCCGAAAATGCAGCAGGTAACGGTTATTGCTTTGACCGCTATGAACCGCTAGACCTTTTCACCTGTATGATCCGGGCTTGGGAAGGCTTCCGTTTCAAACCGCAATGGCTAGAACTACAAAAACGTGGCATGGCCCAAGACTTTAGTTGGTATCAATCTGCCAAAGAGTACGTGAAGTTGTACAGGTCAATTTATGGTTTGCCAGAAGAAGAGGAGACACCACAACCAGAGTTAGTCTTAAACGAGGCGATCGCTAATAGCAAATCATAAACTTCTGTAGAGGCGTACAGATGTATCATACCTGCCAATTTTAATTTTTGAGACTCATGATAGCATTGTTCAGATATCAGGCTAATCTGAACAATGCTAATCATAAGTTTTTTTGTTTCTAAAACAATTTTTTGGACAGGAATCTCATCTCTGACTTTTCCCGTTAAGTCTTGAAAAGCTTGCTCACAAAGGATTTAGAAAACAGCACAGCGTATACGGTACAGTAATTGAAATTGGGTGATAAAGGTGACGAAAAATGCTGGACTGGTGGGAGAAAAATTTTGCAACCTGTGAGTTGGGCGAGTGCCGATTAAATGAGCGTGCAATGTCGATAGGCTATGCTCTTAGTCTTGGATAAGGCATTGCACTGTCAGAAATCTTCAGTAGTGGAACAGTACTCAAGAGAGATCCGTGAGTTTTTGCCAACCCAAAAGTGGAATTTTCAATAGCTTTTACAACCGCACTGCCAAATGACGGCGGAAACTGTTGCAGAATACGACGTAGTGCTGTGCGTTGGAGACACGACTTTCCTAGATTATGGCAGTATTGAGGCTAAAAAAGAAGGTTACGGCCCAATTGGTAAGGGAGGTAATGGTTTAATATTACACAGCGCTTTAGCTATAGAACCTCATATTGGTCAATCCATAGGTTTGTTGTGGCAAAAACTGTGGAATCGAGAGCCAAAACAGAAGCCACCGAAAGATGAAACCCCAACACAGAAGAAAAAACGGCAAGCCGCAGCCCCCGCAATTGAAATTCTTAATCCTCAACAAATTCTGATTTTGAAAGCTAAATCTCCCAAACCCCCCAAGATACTAACAGTTAGTTGGGCGCTTGGTTGCGATCGCTCGTCTTGGCGGCTACCTAGAACATCGAAGCAAAACACCCATTGGCATCCAGGTACTATGGCGAGGCTGGTTAAAATTACACGACCTCTGTGAGGGTTGGAAGCTTGCTAGAGAGACTTAACGGGAAAAGTCAGGATCACTGCTGGTATATGCTATCCGACGATACAAGACAAATCCCAATTTATGAGAGAGCTTTGACTGGGGTGATAACAGGGATAGAAGTTAATAAAAAAGTGGAAACTTCACATGGAGAAACAGAAAAAACTGATTTACATATTCTGGCAGAGAAACCTTATGTTATCCGCTCAGGAAGTGAATCTTACTTTTCTAAAAGTTTGTTGCTTTCACTTGATGCCTTGACTTCTGAACAACAGAAATTCTAGACTTCATTGATTACCTAAAGCTACAACTAACCTAAAACTGCCCAATTTAGCTTCTGTTGTATTAGTGGCTGCGAAAAATGAAGAAGCGGTAATTGCTAAATTAGTTAAAAATCTTTGTAATCTGGAATATCCAGGTGGGCAGTACGAAGTATGGATAATTGACGATCACAGCAGTGATAGCACGCCAC